>JASFLL010000059.1:0-7178 GCA_050118115.1 Thioalkalispiraceae bacterium | reverse complement strand
TGGCTTTTTTCTCGGCCTTGGCAAAGACCAGATTGGCGGATTCAGATAACACGTCAAAATAATTCTGTGCCACACGGATCACCAGGTCATCTTCGGCATTCCCATAAACAGCCTCGGCCTGTGCCACCAGGGCATCGGCCTGGGCGATGGCATCGAAACGGGCTTTGTTGAAAATGGTTTGTGACAGGGTCAATGAATATGAATCAGAGTTATAGTCTTTACCCGTAGAGCCATTAGTGACCTCGTTATAGACCTCGGTATGGGAGCCGCTCAGATTGATCTGCGGGAGGACGGACGCAAACGCTTTGGGAGAAGCCTCGATGGCAGCGTTGTATTCGGCAACGGCGGCACCAAAAGCTGGATCATTTTTCTTGGCAAGTTCATAGACTTCAAGCAGGTCATCTGCATAGATTGATGAGCTGCTCATCAGCAGAATGCTGAGTGTAATAATCCTGAATTTCATAATATGTCCCTTACTCACTATTAGTAGCGTTGCATAGTGGGGTCTACATCCTGAGCCCAGGCCTCGACACCACCTTCAAGGTTAATGACTTTATCAAAACCTTCATGTTCAAGATAGTATGCAACTTGCCGGCTGCGAATACCATGGTGGCATATCACAACGATCTCATTTTGCTGGTCCAGTTCAGCGAGCGAATCCGGTATTTCGCGCATGGGGATAAGCATGGAGCCGGCAAGGTGACATTTTTCATATTCCCAGGGCTCCCGTACATCGAGCAACAGCGGGGGCTGCTCACACTGTTCGAGGTAGCTTTTGAGATCAAGCGCAGAGAAACGGCGCATGATTTATTTCAGCTTGGTGAAACACATTAAAGGCTAAATCGATCCGGTTGTGGGGCATTACGGAGCGGGGGTAAATCAGTCTCAAACAGGTCCTGGCTCTCGAAACTGGCAGGACCCGTGCGGGTAATTAAGCGGGCCTCCATGACTGGCGAATCGCCGACGATCACGAATAATCGCCCACCCACAGCCAGTGATTCCTGGATATCCCTGGGTAACAAGGGCAGCGAGCCGGTGACGGCAATCACGTCATAGGGACCATGTTGCGGCCAACCCTGAGCCGCATCACCGATTTCCAGGGTGACATTGAGGATGCCATCATCATGCAGCCGGGTTTTGACCTGGTTAACAAAATCCTCATGGATATCAACGCTATAGACATGGCGAGCCAGTTTGGCAAGTAAGGCAGTGACATAACCGCTGCCGGTGCCAATTTCCAACACCGTATCTGTTGGCTGAATGGCGAGTGCCTGTAACATCCGAGCCTCGATCTTGGGAGACATCATGACCTCACCGTGCCCAAGTGGAATGTTCATATCGGCAAAAGCCAGGTTATGGAGGCCCGCTGGGACAAATTCCTCGCGAGGGACATCAGCGATTAAATGAAGGACTTTGTCATCCAGTACCTCCCAGGGACGGATCTGTTGTTCGATCATATTTGCTCGGGCCAGCTCTGTATTCATCTCGCTCATCTCATGAATCCCTTTAAAAATTTTGTATTTGTTGTTTGAGGTAGGGTAAGCAGTATATCAGGGGCAGGCAAGCAGGCGGGCGCTGAAAATCCCTGGGTCTATATAAATAAGATTTATTCCTCTTCATACGACCGCCATGGATGGCGGAAGTACTGGAAACGCAGGGACGCAGTTTCCAGTGAATAAGATTTATTCCTCTTCATACGACCGCCATGGATGGCGGAAGTACTGGAAACGCAGGGATTTGTACATGGATGTACTTATGTCGCGAAGCCCAAGGAAGGGTGAGAGCGACAAGGTTTCCAGTGAGTAAGTTTTATTCAGCTGGTCAAAAGCAACTCAACCCGCAAGTTCAGACAGTATGGATTTCAGTTTATTGAAGTGCCCTTCCTCAGAGAAGCGTTCATCGGCGCGTACCTTGCCCTCGGCCGACAGTTTTTGCCGTTTGGTCGGGTCATCATAAAGTTGCCTGATTGCCGCGGCCAGCGATGCTGGGGAACCCGGTTCGGTTAATAGACCGGATTCGCCATCGTCAATGATGTCAGGTACGCCACCGGCATTGGTACCAATTACGGCCACCCCGGCACGCATGGCCTCGGCCAGCACCAGACCAAATGTCTCCTGATAGGTCGTGAGTACAATCACATCAAAACAGGTCATCATCTCAATGGGATTGTCCACAAAACCAATGAACTGTACGCGCGCGGAAAGCTGGTTTGTCGTTAATTCATTTTTGAGTTTGTCTGCGTAAGCAGGGTCCATAACATGGCCAATAATGGTTGCGGAGATATCGCGACCCTGGCCAACCAGTGTTTTTACAGCATCGATCAGGATATGTTGACCTTTGTACGGTTCGATTCGTCCAAAGCAGGCGATGTTTAGTTGACGCTGCGGGAAGCTCTCGGTAAAGAAAAGCTGACAATCTGGTGTTGTGCTTCGGGGGGCGGCGACCCCGATATGCAGGAGCTGGATTGAGCTCGAGTCCAGCGGCAGCAATTTACGGCAATTGTCAGTCACCAGTTTTGAAATTGTTAATACATGATCAACACGATGATAAAACCAGCGATGTAAGACATCCTGTTTACTGCGAGTGATATCCATATGGCGGCTATATACAAGCTTGATGTTTCTGCTTGCAAAGACCTTGGCAAGAACAGCGAGGTTTAGATCTTTGTTCCAGTGCATGTGTAAAACATCGACATTATGTTGATCAAGAATTTTTGCGAGTTTCTTTGCCGCAAGAATAGGTAGTCGACGATTTTTAACAACAAGGGTAAGCGGGTTGAGTGACTGTTCTGCGAGCTGTTTTGCCAGCATGCTGTTCTGTGTGACGATTGAAATACATTTGATACCCCTGGCTTCCAGTTCCCTGTGTTCTCGCAAGGCGTAAAGTTCAAGACCACCATGTCCCTGAGAAAGGCAAAGGATCGCTACGACCACTATTGGACTCCGGTTTTTAAAATGCTATTCAAGCTGAATATGAATGGTCGCATGTTTATTGATACTATTAATATATTAAAGGTATGATAGCCACTCGGGTTCACTATCTCAATAAATATCAACCTGCCTGGATTTAACAAAGAAGATTAGGTCTCTATGAAAATATGGTCATGGAAGCGTAACTGGATTAAAAAGGGTGCGCATCAAAAAGCGGCGCAACTTGATTTTTCAAATGTTCGACGCATTGCGGTTCTCAAGCACGCTGCCCTGGGTGATCTGGTCCTGACCCGGCCGTTCCTCATCACGCTCAGAGAATATTTCCCCGATGCAGAGATTACTTTGAGTGTGGCCAGGCATTATATGAATGGTATTCCTGAAGATCTGGTCGACCGTATTCATATTGTGCAGAGCAAGAAAAATGGTGCCAGTCTCTGGAGGCGCTGGAAAGAACTTCGCAGCCTGGGTGAGCAGGACATCCTGTTCGACATCTCGGCCGTGTCACGAACCTTCTGGCTGTCAAAGATAACAAAAGCAAAACTCAAGATTGGCTATAAACATCGTTTCGTTCATCGCCTGATTTATGATATTGCGGTTGAACGGACCGCCTATAAATTTGAAGCAGAAACATTTATGGACCAATTACTGGTGCTGGGTCTGCAATATAAATGGCCCCTGGAGTTTGCCCTGCAACCAGACAGTTCACCGATTGAGGGCCCGTATATCCTCTATTTTCCAACTGCATCTGTTGACTACAAGGCCTGGGAATTTCATCGTTTTGCCAGTCTGATTAACCAGCTGCATGCACGTTATCCGCAATATAAACACGTTCTGTTATCAGGAATTGCTGAATGGGAAAAGAAGATCTGTGATAAAGTTGAGGCCTTGATTGAAGATAAACAGAATTTTTTAAGAATCAATGGCAGTGATGAGACCTGTAATATTGTCGGCCATGCCGCTTTACTGGTCGCCAATGATACGGGGATAAGGAATATGGCAATCGCCTATAATACACCAACGGTTTGTGTATTTATGGCAACTTTGCCGTTTACCTATGCACCACGTTTTGGACTGCATGAAATCGTTTTTAAAACCCTGGGTGGGCAGCCGGAAGTAGACCAGGTTTATGATGCCTGCTGTAAAATCCTGACGAAACTGGACAGTTAACTGCCCGGTAAATTATTTATATGGTTAATTAAAGATGCTGAAATTTTTTGGAACAAGTTCGATCAAGACATTTGTGTTTGATTTTTTTCAGCGCTATAAAGATCTCTCTGGGAAGGTCGTGATCGACATTCCGGCGGGTGACGGACATATGTCGGCTTTTTTGAAAGGTGTGGGCGCCGACGTCAGGCCGTTTGATCTTTTTCCTGATTTTTTTAAGGCCGAGGGTATCGACTGTACTGAAGCTGATCTGGCAGAAGTGTTGCCGATCGAATCAAATTCAGCTGATATTGTCTTATGCCAGGAAGGTCTGGAACATATTCCGAACCAGTTGTTCGTGCTGAGGGAATTTAATCGCATCCTGAAAAAAAATGGCAAGCTGATTATCACGGTACCTAATATTTCGCACTTACGGGCCAAGCTGAGTTATTTTTTTACCGAGAGCGATCTACTGAAAAGAATGCCACCCAATGAACTGGATGCGCTCTGGTTTGAAAACAGCGGTAAAGTGTATTTTGGGCATATATTTCTGTTACCCATTCAGAAGTTGCGCGTGCTTGCCGTTGCTGCAGGTTTTAAAATTGACAAGCTGCATACGGTAAAAGCCAGCTCCAGCTCACTGATACTTGGTATCTTTTACCCACTCATCATTATTTTAAACCTGCTCACTTATTTCAGAAATGTGCTGAAAAATGATGGAATACCGCGCAGTAAAAAACGAAAGGTGTATTGGGAAATTGTAAAATTAAATATGCACCCCACCATCTTGTTTGGCAGGCACCTTTTTATTGAATTTAGCAAAGAATCGGATTTATCTGAAATAAGCATGCATGTAAACGTGCGTTAAGCCCAGAGCCATACCCAGCGCCATGCCAGCACAAAACAAAATTCTGGTTGTTCGCAATGACAAACTTGGCGACTTTATGCTGAGTTATCCTGCCTTTGCTCTGCTAAAAAATAACCTGCCGAATACAGAAGTCCATGCTCTGGTACAGGCCTATACTCAACCCATGGCCGAGTTATGCCCATCCATCGACAAGATCATTATCGATCCAGGCAAGGCCGCTGGCTTTAGAGGCATTCGGGAGCTCGCGCAGAGATTAAAGCAGGAATCCTATGATGCAGTCATAACATTGTTTTCGATGACCCATGTCGGCGTGGCCGTGTTGCTGGCCGGGATACCCTACCGCCTGGCGCCGGCCACCAAGATTGCGCAAATCTTTTATAACCATCGTCTGAAACAACGCCGTTCGTTATCAGAGCAACCCGAGTATATTTATAACCGCGACCTGGCCGAGACCTATTTAAACGATATTGGCATAAAGATATCAGTCTATCCCGAGGCGCCTTTCCTTGTGTTCGAGCCGTCTGAAATAAACACGTTAAAGCAAAAGTTTTGCAAACTATACAACATTGCCGCAGACAAAAAGCTGGTGTTTATCCATCCCGGCAGCGGCGGCTCGGCAAATAACTTATCGGTCGAACAGTTTTCTGAACTGGGCCGGTCATTAGCAAGACGGGAACAATGGCAACTGGTGATCAGTGCCGGGCCCGGTGAGGTGCAACAGGCCGAACAGCTTGCCAGCTTAACCAGCGAATTATCACCGGTCACCTATATTTCTAGTGAAGGTCTGGAGGCGTTTGCCAGACATCTGGCATTTGCTGATCTGTTCATCAGTGGCTCCACCGGACCTCTGCATATCGCTGGTGCCCTGGATCGAGCCACCGCAGCGTTTTATCCTAACCGACGCTCGGCGACACCCCTGCGTTGGCAAACACTAAGTGCCGATCAGCACCGACTTGCCTTTTCGCCACCACCCGGAGCGCATGAGTCCGACATGCAGAGTATCGACATAAAAAAAGTGGCAGAGGAAATCAGCAACAAGCTGCTTTAATCTTTGACAAGATAGTATGTAACGCGCTACGAAACTTCTTGCAACGCAGTCAGGGCCGCTTCTGGGGTTTAATTTGATGACGGGTCCAGAGGTCAGCATATTTAACAAACGTCGAATGTGCCGACAATAATGATAGCAACAGTCCCTGTTTGCCATCCAGAAATCCAGCTCTTAGAAGATACATCTTTATAAAACAACCAATGCCATGCAACACTCCTTGTATAAGAGAGGCACGTTTGCCACGGGCATGACGTTGTTCGGCCCAGGCGGCAGCATAGTGTGCCGATTTAACCAGGTAGTGCTCCATATCGCGATAGGTAAAATGCAGCAGATCGCCTTTTAGATATTTTAACTGCATACCCTCATCGGAATAGACTTTTTCATGCACCTTGTCATCACCATAACGACCTTTGGCCGCCGGGTACAGGCGCGTTACGTAATCGGGATACCAGCCACAATGACGAATAAAGCGACCAAACACCCAGGACAGGCGTGGCGTGGCATAAACAGTAGACTGATCGTTTTCTGCCACGATTAACTGGATCGATGCCTTGAGTTCCGGTGTTACCTGTTCATCAGCATCAATCATAAAGATCCAGTCAGATGTCGTCTTGCTCTGTGCCAGTTGGCGCTGTTGACCAAACCCCTGCCAGTCTGTATTAACAAAAATTTTATCGGTAAACTCCCGGGCAATATCGAGCGTAGTGTCCGTGCTACCGGAATCCATGATCACGATCTCATCACACCAGGTAACCGTCTCCAGGCAGGCACGTAGTGATTCAGCACTGTCTTTGACGATTAACACAGCGCTGATGGTCGCTTTGTTGTCGGTCTTGTCATCATTCATGGTTTATAAACCTGTTTGAATCGTTCAATCACATCGTCGACTTTCACCAGGGCCATGACATTCTCAGTCTTAACCCGCGTTCCCCAGCGAACTTCTTCCACGGATTTACCCGTTTTCATTTTCAGCGCCTCGGCATAGGCACTGACCACGTACTCCATGAAACTATAGGGTCCGGCACGCTGTGGGTTGGTGCAGGCAAACAAACCAATAGTTGGGGTACCACAGGCATTGGCAATGTGTAAGGGACCGGTATCAGGCGCAACTACCACTTCGGCGGCATTCAACATGGCATGTAACTGTTTTATTGAGGTGTGGCCGATCATATTCACCGGTTTATGTATC
>JASFLL010000058.1:0-7186 GCA_050118115.1 Thioalkalispiraceae bacterium | reverse complement strand
TTTATTATACATTCGGGAAAATTCGATAGCGGCCCAGATGATCAAAACATAAACAAGGAAGCGTAAGGCCCAGTCACCAATATAAATGGCTGGTATACAAATCAGGCAGATCAACCACCAGGTATGAATTCGCTTTCGATTATTGATAAGTTCCGAGGATGGTCGGATTCTGATTCGTATGTTCACTAACAGTGTGGCAAACACTAATATGATAAGAATCGATATGGATAAGATCAACATTAGTTGCCAGTTCTCACCAGAGATTCGATTCGATTCCAGATTGTTAGTAAGGCCAGCAATATTCCAATTCCGATATAATATGTTATGACCATGCTGTTGCCTGCGAAACCAACGAGTAATAAGGAGAGTATTCCAAGATATAGCGCACGATCGCTCTTGGAGAATGGTCCCAGGACAGGTCGTTCACCTGTTGCCATAAATAGCGCCAGGCTTACAAATTCAATTAACAAATTCAGTGTCATCAATAAAAGCCAGAGCCAGTCAGCTGCAGGCAATATAAAAATAAATGCACCAAATAAAAATAAATCCGATATTACATCACCCACTTCATTAAGTACTGTGCCAAGTGCGGTTTTAGTATGGGTCTTTGTTGCAATCATGCCATCCAGGGCGTTCAGGGCCATGCGGAGCAATAAAAAAACAGGTAGCATCAATAAACAAGCGTTTGCAGTAGCTGGCCAGACCAGCAGGCACGCATACACCATACATAAAAGTGTAGTGACGATCGTAATCTGGTTTGGAGAATAACCCTGCGTAACCAGCCTGTCACGCGCAGGCATGAGTAATGCCTGGAATCGTGATTTTAATCCGTAGGTACCGGTAAAAAGAGTTTGTTTGTTTTTATCCATTTAGTCCCTGTTTACTTCCTTTACATGTCGTCCCTGGAGAAGGGGTATGTTCTGACAAACACGCCAAAAATATCCGTCTGAATTTTTTCAGCTTACCATAATGGCACAATGTTGTTGATAAATCCTACGAATAAAATATGAACACTGTTTATTTTTACCTTATTAATACAATAAGATACTATCAACAGGAAAATCCATGTCCGGATATTAGTATGCACTTATATTTTATCGTTAAGCATTTATAAAAACTATGGGCCTTCAAAGTGCCGGTATATTATGTTATCGCTATCACGATAATGTGCTTGAAGTGTTCCTCGTCCATCCTGGCGGCCCGTTCTGGGTCAATCGTGATGCCGGTGCCTGGTCGATACCCAAGGGGTTGATTGAAGCGCAGGAATCACCACTGGCCGCGGCCCGGCGTGAGTTTGCCGAAGAAACCGGTTTCGAGGTGGAGGGAGAGTTTATCGGCCTGGGCCAACTGAAACAACCCAGCAACAAGATCGTGCATGCCTGGGCGATTGAACAGGATATCGATGCGACACAAATCAGGAGTAATACATTTTCACTTGAATGGCCAAAGCACTCCGGCAACATTTGTGATTACCCGGAGGTGGATCAAGGAGCCTGGTTCAGGCTGGATGAAGCAAAGCATAAAATAACTAAAGGACAGTGTAGTTTTCTTGACCGACTGTTGGCGAAGCTGGCATAAACGGGCACAAACAACTATCTTATAACATCACTCGCTTAACCAGGAGATTGATCTTATGTCTACATTCATCCAGCGTGCTTGCTTCCTGTTTTGTTTATTGCTAATGACTCCCGTGTTTGCAGCCAATGTCAAGATCACTCCCCTTGGTAGTCATGACGGCGAGTTCTGTAGTCGTGATCGGGCATTAATTCTGGAAGATCCCAATGGCACTCGCCTGTTATATGATGCCGGGCGGACGGTAGCCGGGCCGGATGATAAACGCCTGGGTAAGATCGATGTGGTGTTGGTCAGTCACATGCATGGCGATCATGTCGGCAACCAGCACATCATGGCGGTCAATAATGGTACTTGTGCCAAACCGGATACCTCGGTGAATGATCTACCAAACACCAATAGCGTGAATATAGCCCTGGCGAAAAAAGCAAAGATCGTAACGGGCAGTGAAATGGCGAAGTTTTTTGCCAGTAAGTTAAAAGACTTAGGTGGTGATCCCAAGGACTCACTGTTGGTACGCTTTGGTGGATCACTCAAGGTCGGTGGAGTGGAATTCACGACCGTGCCGGCGGTGCATTCCAACGGGATTGCCGGTGGCATGATCGGTGGCGTGCTAGGTAAGTTACTGGATGATGCGGGTTTGACTGCTTATGCAGGTCCTCCCACCGGTTATGTGCTGACCTTCACGAATGGTCTGGTCGTCTATTTATCCGGTGATACTGGTATCACTGCTGAACAGGACAGCGTGGTGCGCCAGCATTACCATGCCAAATTAGCCGTGATGAACATCGGTGATACCTATACCACTGGCCCAAAAGAGGCGGCGTATGTGGTGAATGAAATGGTGAAACCTAACAGTGTTATTGCTTCCCATGCCAATGAGGCAGCTACTAAAGATGGTAAGGTCATCGATGGTACGCGTACCGATACCTTTATCAAAGCCAGCAAGGTCCCGGTTTATGTCCCGTTAAGCGGGCACAGCCTGGAGTTTGATCAAAATGGGGAGTGTGTGAAGGGATGTTAGTTAATTTCGGGTATGCCGCGTCCCTCAAATACAAAATGAAGATTTTTTGTGCACCATGACCATTTTTTGATGGTCACCGCTTGTTTAACGCTCGTATTTGTCCCTAATATATATAGAATACACCCCGTTGCCAGCATGTTTAGTAATAGGAGAACAGCGTTGTGAAGAAGCGATTTTACCCCCTTTGGTTCGTCCTCATAATTGCCGTATTGGCGAGTTGTTCCACGGCCAGGAAAGCGGAACTGGCGGCGGGCAATAACCCCAAAAAAGCCATCGACGAAGTCACGCAAATAATGGCGGCGGCGCAAAAGGATCAAGTTGATGTTTTGGCCGATGATCTGTTTGAAAAGGGGGGGATCTATCTGGCTGATGCTCGGCGTGGATTCGACCAGGGGGATACGGCAGAGATGGTGCTCGACAATGCTGCGATTGCCAAGGCCTATTTTGAAGATGCCCGTGAGCTGGCCAAGTCACGCCAGTCATTGGCCAGTCGTATCCTTGAAGCCCGTGACTCGGCTCTTTCTGCCGGGGTTCGAAAAAGTAAACCGCTGGTGGCACGCCTGAAGGGGATTGATAATGATCTGAAAGATGAAACCAAACAGTTTAGTCGTGCACTGTCACCGAAAGTTTTCTCCGCGTTTCAGAAAAAATATCTCGCCCTGGAAACCAGAGCCGTACAGTTCAGCCAGCTCAGCGGTTCGAAGCAGGCTATTGATACTGCAATGGATAATAATGCCGATGATCTGGCGCCAAAGACATTACGCACCGCATCACTGGATTATGAAACTGCCATGAACATGATTGCACAGAGTCCACGCAATCCAGATCTGTATAAAAAGAGTGTCGATGATGCTCGCGCCAGCGCAACACAACTGGTCGATGTCATGAATGTGATCATGGGGGCCAAAGGTACCCCGGAAAATATCGCTATACAAATTGTTAAACAGAAACGTGCACTAGGTGAGTTGACCTCCAGTGTTGGCAAACTGGAAGAGAATCTGAAATCAACAAAACAAACATTGCAGGAGAAAGAAGGCGCCCTCAAAAAGAAAGAGAGTGAGCTGAAACAGACCGAAGGTGTTCTGAAGTCGCAGGAAGAGCAACTGGCCCGTGCTTCGACCCAGGTAAGATTTCAACAGGCCATGGATGAAGCGCGTAAAGAGATCTCTGCTGATGATGCTCTGGTGTATCAACAGGGTAATAAACTGGTATTCAGGCTTAAGCGAATGAATTTCCCATCGGGTACCGCCGTGATTCCTGAGTTTTCAAAACTCCTGCTCGATAAAGTAGATTCCATTATTAAAAAGCTCGATGCTGAAAAGGTTATCGTGCAGGGTCATACCGACTCGGTCGGTTCCAACCAGGTTAATCAGCGACTCTCCACTGAACGGGCTTCTGCGGTGGCTAATTATCTTTATGCGTTAAAAGGTGGTTATAAGATTACCTATGCTGGTTACGGTGAGTCATACCCGATTGCCTCCAATGAAACCTCGGAAGGACGTGCGACTAATCGACGTGTAGACCTGGTTGTCTCCGTTAAGCAATAAGTTGAACAACAACCTAAAACAATACCGGAGTATTAAGCTTCGGGTGCTATATATTTCGCTATTCGAATTGCACTAATCTAGAAAATCTGCCAAGGATGAGTATGCAACCTATTGTATCGATTTCCAGTTTATCCAAGACTTATGCTGGGGGCTTCCAGGCACTTAAGGACGTTAACCTGGATATCCAGCATGGTGAAATCCTGGCCCTGCTTGGACCCAATGGGGCAGGTAAAACCACATTAATCTCGATCATCTGCGGCATTGTTAACGCCAGTAGCGGTACTGTTATGGTCGATGGGCATGATAATGTCAAAGACTATCGTTATACGCGCAGTCGCATTGGATTAGTACCTCAGGAACTCACACTGAACGCTTTCGATCGGGTCTGGAATACTTTGTGTTTTAGTCGTGGTTTGTTTGGTAAAAAGCCGGATGCCGGATATCTTGAACAGTTACTCAAAGACCTGTCGTTATTTGATAAAAAAAACGAGATGCTGATGGCATTGTCCGGCGGAATGAAACGGCGAGTCTTGATTGGTAAAGCCCTGGCCCATGAACCCGTGGTGTTATTCCTGGATGAACCGACCGCGGGTGTGGATGTGGAATTGCGCAAGGATATGTGGGCACTGGTGCGCCGATTACGTGCTGCAGGTGTGACCATAATTCTTACCACCCATTATATTGAAGAAGCCGAGGCGATTGCTGACCGGGTTGGGGTGATCAACCAGGGGCAGTTATTGTTGGTCGATGATAAAGAAGCATTGATGCACAAGCTGGGTAAGCGTCAACTCGTCATTGAACTGGAATCACACTTATCTGAAATTCCGTCTCAGTTGAAAGATTATAAACTGGAATTAACAGGCGAGGGCAAACAACTGGCCTATACATATGATCCGCATAAACCGCATACAGGTATCCATGAATTATTGAATACTATTTCAGAAGCTGGGCTGGTAATTAAAGATATGAGCACTACCCAGACCACACTGGAAGAGATCTTCGTCAATCTGGTGAAAGGCAACGGTCAAACATGAATTTCTACGCGATAAGAGTCATCTACAAGTTTGAAATGTTACGGGCCTTTCAGACGGTTGCGCAGAGTTTTGCCTCACCGGTGCTGACTACAGTGTTGTATTTTGTAGTATTTGGTGCGGCAATCGGTACGCGCATCCAGACCATCGAAGGCGTGACCTATGGTTTGTTCATCGTCCCCGGTTTGATGATGCTGGCGATCCTGACTCAGAGTATTTCCAATGCCTCATTTGGTATTTACCTGCCGCGCTTTACCGGCACGATTTATGAAGTATTGTCAGCACCGGTGTCATTTGTAGAGATCCTGATTGGTTACGTTGGGGCGGCTGCCAGTAAGGCGTTTCTGATTGGCTTGATTATCCTGGCCACGGCAGCGTTTTTTGTTGATTTACACATCGCCCATCCGATTGTGATGCTGGGCTTCCTGCTGCTGACCTGTATTTCCTTTAGCTTGTTTGGTTTTATTATTGGTCTCTGGGCGCGCGATTTTGAGCGTCTGCAAATCATACCGTTACTGGTTATTACACCCCTGGTGTTTTTAGGCGGCACCTTTTATTCCATCGATATGTTGCCACCGTTCTGGGAAAAGGTCAGTCTATTTAACCCGGTGGTCTACCTGGTCAGTGGGTTTCGCTGGAGTTTTTTTGAAGTGGCCGATGTTAGTGTCGGGCTCAGCCTGGCGATGATTTTGGTGTTCCTGAGTGTCTGTTTACTGATTGTGTGGTGGATGTTCAAGAGTGGTTATCGCCTGAAGCAATAATTGCTGTAGATATTGAGTTTTCAACTAACACATGGAAGGACTGTATGAACTCAACCGAAAATGCAACTGTTAAAAAATCAAGTTTTGTCACTATCCTTGCCTGGATATTTATCGTTCTGGCCGGTTTCGCGACGTTTATTTCTATTATGCAAAATATCATGATCAATATGGTATTTCCTCTGGATGAAATGCAACAACAGATAAACAGTCCCGAGGCACAGGCAAACATACCCAATTTTGCCAGCTTCATGTTTTCTCATTTAAGGTTGTTTTTCTTCAGCTTTCTTGTTGTTTCAAGTTCTACATTGATCGCGGCAATTGGCCTGTTAAGGCGGAAAAACTGGGCGCGTATCCTTTTCATAGTAATGATGTCATTTGGTATCGCCTGGAATCTGGGCGGGCTGATTTTACAACAATTCATGTTTTCTAATATGCCTCATATGAATGGCTCTCAGCCTGTACAGTTTGATGTATTTGTGAACGTGATCCGCGTTTTTAGCTTCCTGATGGCGCTGGCAGTGAGTATCCTGTTTGGCTGGATTATTAAGCGCCTGGTCTCGCCTGCGATTAAGCAGGAGTTTTTATAAGTTAATCATCAGCTATACTGTTGCTATGCAGTTCTTTATTTTCGCAACAGTTTTTTTGCTCGTCATGGTGTTGATGAATATATACACATGGCGTCGCTTTTTACGGCTACTGACATTCGATCAAAAAGGTTACCTGGTAATTATCCCGGTGTTATTGATCATAGGGGTAATTTTCTTTGTGGTTGATATTGCGACCAACATCGTCCCTGATTCCCCGGCACTCTATTTTATCAGCAGTAGTTTTATTGGCTTCAGCTTTATGTTGTTTGTGGTAGCAGTCATCTATGACCTGACGATTACCATATCCAAACGGGTTCCCGTTGATCACAGTAAGCGTCGAACGCTCAAATTGATTTTCGATATTACCATGATTGTTGCGGCGTTTGCCTATTTGCTCAGGGGCTTCAGCCAGGGCATCAAGTTTCCTGGCTTGAATCGGGTGCGTATTAAGCTCAAGGATTTTCCCTTCAAACAATTTACGATTGTACAGCTAACGGACTTGCATGTTGGCCGAACCATTCGTCGCGAGTTTGTTGAGCGACTGGTGAGAACTACGAACAAATTAAAACCGGACGTGGTGGTGATCACCGGAGACCTGGTCGATTTGTCTATAGAAAGAATTAAAAACGATCTTTATCCGTTGAAAGACCCGGAAGCGCCAACC
>JASFLL010000057.1:0-7187 GCA_050118115.1 Thioalkalispiraceae bacterium | reverse complement strand
TTAGATCACACCATCATCGGATACATAGAAGGTCATAGTTAGAACTCGTCTGAATTCCTCGCCTGTGCCATAGAGGTTCAGGCCTTCGCCACAGGTGGTTGTAGTTGGGTTGGGTTGTGACTGGCTTCCGCGCCATACAATTGAAATGGTATATTCGCCCGGGCCACCTGCGGCAGGACCGGTTATGCAGCCTCTCGGGCTATCCAGGCCACCAGTATTATTACCGGCTGCAACTTCTGCGGCGCCAATTAATTGTTGCTCCCACACATAGCTATCCCAGGCAGCGAGGTCTGTTGTAGCACAGTTAGTCACCCGGCAGTCTGTCCCTGGCATTGCATAAGTGCCATCACCTACTGTTAGCCCAACATAAGTTGCCAGCTCTGAAGGATTCGCGCGGATTTTTTCCATAAAGTCATGAGCGATATTTGACGCAGTTGTGCGTTGGATAGCAGCAAAGTTAGATTGGGTGGAAAAAATTTCCATGCGTGCAACGCCCAGCAACCCAATGCTAACGACAAACACCGCAACCAGGACTTCGATTAATGATGAACCATGAATTTTGTGAATCCGCATCATATTCAAATCCCTATACTGGATTGTCACAACTTGCGATAGCACCAACCTTGATCTCTGGTCGGCCAATTGGATTGATTCTGAGTTCCCGGCCAGTATCCTCGTCAAAATTCCCGTCCTGGTCAAAATCGGCACAGACGGCGTAGACACTCGGTGCAAGATTGATATTCAGTGAACCATCAGTGTTGTATTCGATAAATTGATCAGCATTTACATTAGAAATGACTTCAACATTAGTGGAAGGCGGTACTCCGACTTTTAACAGCACATCAGTACCGTCATATATATTAGGAGCGCCACTGACATCGACAAAAACTATCCAGCCGTTTGACCATGTCTTGCTGGCACCACCACACACAGGATTGGCGGCCATGGCATCGGTACTTCGACAGATGGTAACTTTTGCTTTTCTCTTTATCGCTTCACTGCGTGCAAAGTTCATATCAGCGAATAAAGAAGTTGTCGTATTACTTAGCTCTCCATTGCGAATGTAGCCAATATAACCGGGGACACCAAAAGCAGCGAGGATGAAGAATATCGCCATTCCAAGCATCAGTTCCTGAAGGGTGAACCCCTTATTTTTGTGAGGTAAAATATAATCAACTTTCATACGGTACACCTGAAAATAGTTACCAGTAATTAACGGCTGATATCGTTAAAACTGTATGACGTCTCTTTCTTTAACGTACTCAAAGTGAGTGACATAAGGACATTAATAACGTGTTTTGCACCGCTTATCGGGAATGTCGTTCAGAGGCGTGAGCACGATCACGAATAAAAAGCGCTGAGGGAAAAATTTATTTCGTCATTAACGCTAAAAGCGGGAATGAAATGTATTGTTTAGACTTGTTCAAATTGCAATTGGCAATAAATAATCAGGAGTAAAAATGTGAACCGGTTCACAAATCAGGGTGGGTCAGAAGTGGATTTAAAAAAGGGCTCATCTTGTGAGCCCTTTTCATTTATTTTTTCATTTTAATATCAATTTTGGATTTCTTGCGTAATTGAGTTACATATTCTTCTACGCGTTTTTGCTGAATCATACGTTTCAATTGTGGTGATGCCTGTTCCAGCGTGGGTGGATCTTTTTTACGAGTATCAACCAGTTTAACAACATGCCAGCCAGCCTGGGTCTTTATGGGTTTTTTACTATAACTGCCTTTAGACATCTCTGAGACGGCTTGCGCGAGACTGGGATAGCCACTTAGCTGTGCCACGTTGAGCCAGCCTATATCGCCGCCCTTGCTAGCAGACGGGTCCTGGGATTTTTCCTTAGCGACATCTTCGAATTTGGCACCTTTATCGAGTTCCGCAATCACTGCCTTTGCCTTGTTTTCTCCATCGGGATCTGAAGCTTTAATGAGTATGTGGCTAATTTTATACTCTTTTAAATCAAGGTTTTTTATTTTTTCGTCGTAGAGTTTTTTTATCTCCGCATCTGAAACCGGTGCGCCTACTGAAGATTTTTTGAGCAAGGCTTTACTGAACAGTTCTCGTGCCTGAAATTTTGCGATGTAGGCGAGTTCAGGGTCCTTATCGATTTTCTTTTTCTTTACTTCCTGATGAATGATTTCGCGATCAATAAGATCATTAAGTGCAGCTGTCTTGTCATCCACTTTATGTCTGGTCATGGATTCGAGCAGTTTGATATGTAGATCCAGCTGAGACTTCATGATCTTCTGACCATTAACAACCGCAACAACTTCATCTGCGATACTGTGGCCAGCAAGAAGGAGTGAAGAAAATATTAATAATGATCTGATAAATAGTTTGAATTTCATTTTATTTCCCAGGTTTTGATGAATTTAGATTGCACCGTGGAATTCAGGGCAATACATGTTTGAAGGGTTTCACCGAGACTGAATGATACACGCCGGCTTCCACATAAGGATCTGAATCAGCCCACAGTTTGGCTTTTTCGAGAGAGTCAAACTCTGCAACGATCAATGAGCCAGTAAAACCGGCACTCCCCGGATCAACACTGTCAATTGCAGGAAAAGGACCTGCCATAATTAAGCGTCCCTGATCCTGTAATATCTTTAATCGTTCCAGGTGAGCCGCGCGTGCATTTAATCGCTTATCAAGGCTATTTTCATTATCCGTGCCGGTTATGACGTATAACACTTAACTTTCCTTTACTTCTTTTACATGACGAGACAGATAAATCGTCTGTATCACAATAAATACCAGGGTAAGGCCAAGCAGACCGAACAGCTTGAAGTCGACCCAGGTATCAAAGTCGACGGAGTTGGCAACTACCAGATTAATCGCACCAAGGGCAATAAAAAATATAATCCACATGTAGCTAAGTCTGTCCCAGATCGGGTCAGGTAATTCAACTGCACTTTGCATCATACGCTTCACAATATGGGTATGGCCAATAAAGTGACTGCCAAAGAATACGGTTGCAAATAACCAGTTAACAAGCGTAACTTTCCAGATCAGGTAGGTTTTATCCTGGAAGTAAATAGTCGCCCCACCAAAGACTAACGCCATGATGAGCACAATGATGTGCATCTTTTCAATTTTACGATTCTTAAACCAGTTGATACCGACCTGTAGAACAGTAGCGGCCATTAACACTGCAGTTGCAATAATCATGGCCTTTATTTCGCCATGGCTTGTTTTAAAGAAATTATAGCTAATATAGAAAAACACAACCGGGAAAAAATCAAAGAGTAACTTCATGCAAAAATCCGTTAATGTAAAGTAGGTTGATTCGTCTTTTGATAATAGTGTTGCATTACCGTTCGAACATGAACAGGATAACCAGTGATATTCATTTGCGCCATGCCCTCAGCAAAAAATCCAGGCGCGTATTCCGGCAGACGAAAAACCAGTTGTTCAATTACTGACTCCATTCTCTTTGGATTATGGGACCGAGCCACAATACACGACCCGGGTTCGACTTAACCAGGTCAGCTTTGAGTTCGGCTGAAAATCCATCAATTGTGACATCGATTATATCTGCGAGTTCAGCCAGAAACGCCTGGTTCCGAGTGCAGTTGGCCGTGTTAGAGTTTGGGTTGACGACAAATTCGATGTCATGATTGTAAAATCGCTCATGGCATAATCCCTAAAAGTTTCAAAATGTAGCATAGACCTCATTTCAAAGACAGATTGAAAATATTCGGATACACTATGCCCCCTATGATGGATTTGTATGACCTACACACGCATACCACGGCCTCGGATGGCTCTCTTTCTCCCACTGAGCTGGTCACGCATGCCCGGGAATGCGGCACTCAAGTCCTTGCTGTGACGGATCATGATATCACCGATGGCCTTACTGAGGCGATGGCTGCCGCCAATGATGCGCAGCTCACTATCGTGCCAGGGATCGAGATCTCGGTGACCTGGGCCCATCAGACTATCCATGTGGTTGGCCTGCATATTGACCCGGATAACCCCCAGCTGCAGACTGGTATTAAAAAGTTGCAGACACATCGCCAGTGGCGGGCGGAAGAGATCGCACGTAAACTCGAAAAAGCGGGTATTCCCGGATCTTTGGAAGGGGCAAAACGCCTGGCACAGGGTAAGATACTCAGTCGCACCCATTTTGCACATTATTTGGTGGAACAGGGGCATGCCGAGAGCATGAAGCAGGTTTTCAAGAAGTTCCTGGTACGCAATAAACCCGGTTATGTCGCCGGGGAGTGGGCTGATCTCGAGGATGTCGTGGCCTGGATCCGTGCCGCAGGAGGTCTGGCTGTCATCGCTCATCCTGCTCGTTACCAGTTATCGGCTAATAAAATGCGCCAGATGCTGGGTGTCTTCCGTGACTGTGGCGGTGTAGGAATCGAAGTCGTTTCCGGCAGCCATAGCGCCAGTGATATTCAACGATTTACACACGTTGCCGAGTATTTCGGCCTGTATGCTTCACGGGGTTCTGATTACCACGGTAAAGAAACAGCTTATGCTGATCCTCGTCGATTACCTGCTTTACCTGATGGATGCCGACCTGTATGGACACACTCTGACTGGTATGCTGCTAGCTGATCGTGTCTGGTTGGGACAGGCATGAGTCAATTCTTCGAAATACATCCTGAGAATCCTCAAACTCGCCTGATCCAAAAAGCGGTGGAAATGATCCGCGCCGGTGCCGTGATTGCATATCCAACCGATTCAGCTTATGCGCTCGGTTGTCATATTGGTGACAAAAAAGCACTGGATCGGATCCATGCTATCCGGCGAGTTAGTGACAAACATAATTTTACGCTGGTCTGTCGTGATTTATCCGAAATTGCAACCTATGCCAAGGTCGATAATGCGGTTTACCGATTTTTAAACGCACATACACCTGGTCCTTATACTTTTATATTAAAAGCGACACGTGAGGTCCCGCGCCGTCTTTATCATCCGAAACGCAGGACCATTGGTATCCGTGTGCCTGACAACAAGATTGTCCAGGCATTACTCGAACAGTTAAATGAGCCATTGATGAGTTCCACGCTGATCCTGCCTAATGAAAGCCTGCCCATGACAGTAGCATATGAGATACGAGAACAACTGGAACATGTCCTCGATTTGATCATTGATGGCGGGCACTGTGGACTGGAACCCACCACTGTGGTTGATTTGACTGAGCATGAACCAAAAGTGACCCGGATCGGTTGCGGAGATCCGACGCCATTTATGCAAGAATAAGTCAAACTAAGCGAAACCTGTATGAGTTCGGTATAATGCGCGTATTTGAATTAATCAGTAACGGAGTTTTCATTGGCTAATCTTCCCAACCAGCAGCAGCGAGTACTCTCAGGTATGCGCCCCACTGGGGCCTTGCATTTGGGGCATTATCATGGCGTGCTAAAGAACTGGATAAAACTGCAACATGAGTATGAATGTTATTTTTTTGTTGCCGACTGGCATGCCCTGACGACGCATTATGATGATGTGTCTGTATTGGGTGAAAGTGTCTGGGATATGGTGATTGACTGGCTGGCGGTTGGTGTTAACCCGGGATCAGCCTGTATGTTCCTTCAGTCACAGGTTCCAGAGCATGCAGAGTTACATTTATTGCTGTCCATGATTACGCCGCTTGGTTGGCTTGAACGCGTGCCCAGTTATAAGGATCAACAGGAAAAACTAAAGGAAAAAGATCTGGCCACCTATGGTTTCCTCGGTTATCCATTATTGCAGAGCGCGGACATACTTATATATAAGGCAGGTCTGGTACCGGTAGGAGAAGATCAGGTTGCTCATATCGAGATTACCCGGGAGATTGCTCGCCGGTTCAACCATATTTATGGGCGCGAACCGGGATATGAAGAGAAAGCCGAGGCGGCGATCAAGAAAATGGGTAAGAAGAATGCCAAGCTCTATAACGAATTGAGAAGGAAGTTTCAGGAACAGGGCGATGATGAGGCATTGAATACCGGACGTGCACTACTGGACGCACAGCAAAATATCACCCTGGCGGATAAAGAAAGACTTTATGGTTATTTAGAAGGGGGCGGGCGTGTCATTTTGCCCGAACCAGAATCACTCCTGACTCAGTCATCCAAAATGCCGGGACTCGATGGCCAGAAAATGTCGAAATCCTATCAGAATACAATCGCACTGCGGGAATCACCCGATGTGATCGCCAAAAAACTCAAAACCATGCCCACCGATCCAGCTCGGGTACGCAGAACGGATCCGGGCAATCCGGAAAAATGTCCGGTATGGCAATTCCACCTGGTCTACTCCAACGATGAGACCAAAAGCTGGGTTCAGGAGGGATGCCGATCAGCGGGGATAGGCTGTATTGACTGTAAAACACCCATTATCGATGCTGTTTTAGAGGAACTCGCCCCTATCCAGCAGAAAGCCAGAGAATATGAAGAGGACAGAGGACTGGTTAAGAATATCATCCATGAAGGGAGTGAAAAGGCCCGCGACGTGACCCGTCAGACGCTTACGGAGGTCCGCGCAGCGATGGGGCTCGAATATTAGACTCACGTAATGATGGGACTGTAACCTATTGAATATAAAGAAAATAAAAAACCTTCCGCAAATGGGACAAAGGCGCCCAACTAGGGTAGCATAGGCGCACATGGCAGAGATTGATCAGCAAAGCGCACCCGAACAACAAGAAATGCCCTTTGCCGTTGTGCAAGGGGTACCGTTTACCCGACTTCCAAAAGATCTCTATATTCCCCCGGATGCCCTGGAAATATTTTTATCTGAGGCTTTTGAAGGGCCTCTGGATTTGTTGCTGTATCTCATCAAGCGGCAAAATCTCGATATCCTGAATATCCCCATCGCCGAAATAACACGTCAGTACATGGATTACGTGGAACTGATGAAGGATCTGCATCTTGAACTGGCAGCGGAATACCTGGTAATGGCCGCGATGCTGGCCGAGATTAAATCGCGGATGTTACTGCCCAGACCGGTTGAAGAGGATGATGAAGATGATCCCCGTGCCGAACTGGTGCGTCGCTTACAGGAATATGAACGCTTTAAACAGGCGGCCGAAGATATTAACGAATTGCCTCGGGTTGAACGTGATTTGAATCCGGTTGAATTAGAGGTTCCAGACCGTAAGGTTGTGAAGTTACCGCCCCGGGTCGAGATGAGGGATCTGGTATATGCCTTGCGTGATGTATTAGTGCGTGCGGATAATTATGCCC
>JASFLL010000056.1:0-7230 GCA_050118115.1 Thioalkalispiraceae bacterium | reverse complement strand
GCTTCAGGTAAAAACCCACTTCAAAACAGGCCAACGCCATTCGCTTTGTCACATCCTGGCAATGTCGATACTCGGTCTGTTCCGCACGCAAAAACTTTTTTCGTGCCGGCGTATTATGAAAAAGTTGCCTGATGCTGACCCGTGTCCCCGGCGCATGATTTATCTCGATCACCTGTGCAGGCGAGAGATAAGACAATTGCGCAGCCTGCGATTCACTTACAGGTCTGGAAATGATTTCCCACTGACTGACAGAACAGATGCTTGCCAGCGCTTCACCACGAAAACCCAGGCTATGCAGGTTTAACAGGTCATCGATATGTTCGATCTTCGAGGTTGCATGGCGACTTATTGCCAGCGGCAGTTCATCGGCTTGTATACCATAGCCATCGTCGGTCACAACAATGTGTTCCAGGCCACCTTTGGTTAATTCGATATCGATACGTGTAGCGCCGGCATCCAGTGCATTTTCAAGGAGCTCCTTGAGTACGGAAGCCGGACGCTCAATGACTTCTCCAGCAGCAATCTGATTGGCTAACTGGCTTGGGAGTCGCTTGATGACGGGCAGGTGTTCGACCTCGGGCATACCCCTAGTGTATGTAAATAAATAGCGGTCTGTAAATGATCGTGCCGGTTAAATAGTGGGAGCGTCTAGGAATCCGAAGTGCTATACAACGGGATACGCAGTACATCCCCTACCTGCAGGAGATCATTCTTCAGACCATTTGCACGTCGAATGTCATGCATACTGACCTGATAGCGTTTGGCCAGTTCGCTGAGGGTATCTCCCGATCTGATCTTATGTTCACGATCCCTGATTGCCAGAATTGTTCCTGGCGGCGGATTATCCTTGAAGTAACCAATAGTACCTTTGAGTATGGCAGTGGCGATTTTGCGTTGGTGATATCTACTCCGCAGGTTTTTTTCTTCTTTCGGATTTGAGATAAAGGCTGTTTCGATCAGCACCGAAGGAATATCGGGGGCAGTCAGGACTCGGAAGCGGGCCTCTTCCACATGACGTTTATGCATATGGTTGACACGCTTGAGGCCGGAGATCATATGCCGGGCGACGTCATTGCTCTCTTCCATGGTTGAATTCTTCAGCATATCCACCAGCACCAGCTTCAGCAAATCACCTTTATCATCAAGATTAACGCCACCAATCAGGTCTGAACTGTTTTCTGATTCCGCAAGGAACCTGGCGACTTCCGAACTGGCGCCGCGTTCTGACAATACATAGACAGACGAACCGCGGGCACGCCGATTCCGAAAGGCATCGGCATGAATGGAAATGAACAAATCGGCCTGTAGTTCACGGGCCTTTTTGACTCGATCATCGAGTCCGATGTAATAGTCACCATTACGAATCAGCTTGCCTTTCATTCCCGGTTGCAGATCAACCAGCTTTTTCAGTTCGCGGGCAATTCCCAGGACCACATTTTTTTCCTTGGTACCGCGTCGACCTATGGCACCCGGATCATCACCGCCATGCCCGGCATCGATGGCAATGATCACATCCCGCGGTTTATCCGGAATATCGGTATCACGGCGTACCGGGCTACGTGGTTTGGCTTCGCTGGAATCCACCAGGTCGACAACCAGGCGGTTGCCATATTCACGGTGCGGCTTGAGCGCAAAACTCTTGGGCGTGACCTTACGATTGAGATCGAGCACGATGCGCAGGTCACCCTGGCCACGTCGTGCATAGCGAATGTTTTTAATGAAAGCGCCGCTGCTGATCGCGGGCAGGCTGGCATGGAATTCTGTGGTTTTTAAATCGATAACAACGCGTTCCGGGTTATCCAGGGTAAACAGGCTGTGTTCAACGGGGGCATTCAGGTCAAAAACCAGACGTGTGTGATCCGGTGCCGGCCACATCCTGACACCATTGACGGTAGCCGCCTGCACCAGCGACGCCGTCGCTAACAGAAGACAAATAAAACCTGAGCGTAATGTCGTACGCATCGAACCCATGGAATACGACCCCCTTCGTATCTACTCCACTATTAATTGTGCCTTATTTTTGAAGATTTTCAAGTAAAATTCTTATATTTCTTATATAGATACGCTTTGATCTTAATCTTTGATCTGAGGATCTGCTTCAAAGTGGGATTGTGCCGCCGCCAACCAGGCCGCTGCCTGTGGGTGGTGGGATCGGGCAGCCATTTCCCTGCCGTGTTCAAGGTGGGTCAATGACAGGGTCAGCGTGGGGTCCGCCAGCATCCCGGCCGCTCGCTCCGGCCATTCGATCAGGCAGATGCCTTGATCCTGACAAATATCATCGAGGCCAAGGTATTCCAGCTCCTCCGGATCGGCCAGGCGATAAAGGTCCAGGTGGTGAATGGTAATATCCGGGAGTGAATAGGGTTCGATCAGGGTATAGGTGGGACTCTTCACGTTACCCCGGTGACCAAACGCCTGGATAAATCCGCGACAAAAGGTGGTCTTGCCCGCCCCCAGATCACCGGACAAATGGATTCTGGCAAACCGCTGATCGGTTGCCTTAAAAGCCTCAGCAAAACATCTCGCCAGTCGGAGTGTCTGTGCTTCGTCGGCAAGATAAAAACGGATTTCGGTATCGGCATTCATAGACGTTGAAATAGAAAACTACATTAACTGGCGAAAAATGATCAAAAACCCGGCCCGCGCTGCTATAGGGTTTAATTACGGATTGGCAAGTCGTCTCACCCAACTCATCAGATCACTGGCCAGCATACCTCGCTGTCCCGCTGCCCTGGCAGCGCCATCCCCGGCAGCAGCATGTAAACAAACCCCCAGTGATGCCGCATCGAGTAAATCGATATTCTGCGCGATCAGACCCGCGATGATTCCGGTCAGGATATCCCCCATACCACCACTGGACATACCCGGATTACCATCAGTACACAAAAACATGGGAAAATCCTTGGAACAAATTAAACTGCCCGGTCCTTTCAGGATAGTAATGCCGCCAAATTCATCCTGTAACGCGCGGGCGGTGGCAAACCGGTTCTCGTTGATCTCATGAGTTGATTTGCCTAACAGTCTGGCAGCCTCGGCACAATGTGGCGTCAGAATCCAGTTTTCCCTGGACTGAGGTTCGGCGGAAAGCAGGTTCAGAGCATCGGCATCGACAACCAGCGGCAAGCCACTTTCGATCGCCAATTCCAGCATTTGTTTTGCCCACTCTGTCTGTCCCAGACCAGGCCCAATCGCAATGACACTGGCACGTTCGGCCAGATGATGGAAATATTTTTCATCATCAACACCGTGGACCATCAACTCGGGGCGTGAAGAATTTAGTAATGCCGAGTGATCTTTCTGGGTCGCAATACTGACCAGCCCTGCGCCAATTCTTGCTGCCGCTTCTCCGGCCATTCGCGCGGCACCGGTAAAACCAGGCTGGCCTCCCACGACCAGTACATGACCATAATCACCTTTGTGTGAATTCCGCGTTCGAGGTTTTAAAATGGATTTGAGCTTTTCATAGTTGATCCGTTCAACACCGCACTTTGTTTGTTCATAAACATCAGCAGGTACATTCAGGGATTCAAAGATCTGTTCGCCGCAATAGTCCCAGCCATCACCGGCAAATAAACCCTGCTTGTTACCGATAAAGGTCACGGTGGCATCTGCCTTGACGGCAATGCCTTCTATATTGCCGGTGTTTGCATTTAACCCGGATGGCACATCCAGCGACAGGACCGGTTTACCGCAGGCATTGATCGCTTTAATCACGGTAAAATATTCATCTTTGACTTCGCCACTCAATCCCGTGCCTAACAAGGCATCGACGATCACATCCCCACGCTGACATTTGGGCACGGTAAATTCTGACGCTTCAATATCGACTGACTGTAAGCGTTGTGCCGCTGCCAGGGCATCACCCTTTAAGTGTTGTTCATCACCTACCTGCAGCACTTCCACTTTCAGCCCGGCTTGCACGGCAAGACGTGCAATCACATAACCATCACCGGCATTATTACCCGAGCCACATACAATAGAGATAACTTTCGCCTCGGGCCAGCGTTTGACCAGAATCTCAAACGCAGCAGAACCGGCGCGTTCCATCAACACCGTACCGGATATACCCAGTTGATTGATGGCATAATCATCCATGGCTCGAACTTGTTCTGCGGTGTACAAATTATGTGCTAGCTTTGTCATACTGCAATCATAACCTTTAATTGTTGAATTCACACTTCCATGTCAGCAAATAATCCACCAGTGAATAATAGCCCAACTAATCTTAACGAGTTAGTTAAAAAGATTCATTTATGGGCAAAGCAACTAGGCTTTCAACAAATCGGGATAAGTGACACTGATTTATCCGAAGCAGAAATACGCTTAATAGAGTGGCTGGATCAGGACTTTCATGGTGAGATGGCCTGGATGCTACGGCATGGCAGTAAACGTAGTCGCCCGGCAGAATTGCACCCGGGAACACTGCGTATCATCAGTGCCCGTATGGACTACTGGCCTGCAGCCAGTCGTGATGCCTGGGAGATTATCAACGATAGTGAGAAAGCCTTTGTTTCTCGCTATGCACTAGGCCGTGATTATCACAAGCTACTACGCCGGCGCCTGCAACAACTCGCCAGTATGATAAGCGCGGAAGTCGGTGAGTTTGGTTATCGTGTTTTTGTTGATAGCGCACCGGTGATGGAAAAACCCATTGCCGAAAAGGCCGGGCTCGGCTGGATCGGTAAACACACCAACCTGATCAACCGGGAGGCCGGTTCGTGGTTTTTCCTCGGAGAGATCTATACTGATTTGCCCCTGCCTAGCAAGCCCACGCAAAGCGAAAATCATTGTGGAACCTGCTCTGCATGTATCGAGGCCTGTCCGACCGATGCGATTGTCGGTCCTTATCAACTTGATGCACGCCGTTGTATCTCATATTTAACCATCGAACACCGCGGCAGTTTTCCGGAAGAGCTACGCAAAAAAATGGGTAATCGTATTTACGGTTGTGATGACTGTCAGCTGGTATGTCCCTGGAACCGGTTTTCAAAAGCCAGCAATGAAAAAGACTTCTTGCCCCGACATCAACTGGATGATGTTAGCTTGCTCGAGCTGTTCAGCTGGGACCAACAACAATTTGAACAGCAGATGCAGGGATCGCCGATCCGCCGCATCGGTTATGAAGCATGGATACGTAATATTGTAATTGCACTGGGTAATAGTCTGGCAGCAATGTCACAAACAGATAAATCGAATGCAGAGAAGATAATCGGACGTTTAAAGACACGATCAGGTGACAAGTCATCCCTGATTCGTGAGCACGTGGAATGGGCGTTGAAGCAGTATCCAGGTTAACCGGTTAAGCCGTGACGTCGATAATGCTGCCTTTACCTTCTGCCGCTTTCCCAGCAGATGAACTGCTGGACTCCTGTAATTTCTGGGTATGCTCCCCCAGTTTGGCGCCAGTGATACGCGCCTGTTCCACGCCTTTTTGTATTCCGGCAATTGCCGAATCTAAACTTGCACCGACTGATGCCATTGAGCTGCCCTCTGGATTTACACCTGAATTTTCATCGGGATTTTCTTCGAATATATTACATAGCGTCCCAAATAGCCTAAAATTTAGGGCACATATCCAATTTAAAAACAGTGAGTTATCGTGATCGAAAATAATCATAATATTGGTATTGTGGTACTGGCGGGCGGCAGGGCGGAACGCATGACTGGTCAGAACAAAGGGCTAATAGAGCTGGCCGGTAAACCACTGATCAGCCATGTCCTGGATAAACTGAGATCGGGTAAGCCGGGAGCGACTGTAAAAAATATTGTGATCAGTGCCAATAGTGATCTCGACAGGTATCAAAGCCTGGGTTACCCGGTGGTGGAAGACAGCCTGTCCGGACAGCTGGGTCCACTGTGCGGAATGTACTCAGCGATGAATTATTTAAATACAGAATGGTTACTTACGGTACCGTGTGATGTTCCGTTATTACCTGATGACTATCTGCAACGTATGCTCGATCATGATGGAAGTGCGCAAGCTTACGTAGCCTTCGATGGTGAACGCCAGCACAGTGGTTGTTGCCTGCTACATCATTCATTACAATCCGATCTCCTGTCGCATCTTGAACAACAACAGCTGGCGGTCCATCGCTTTTTAAAGGAACACCATGCACAGCAAATCGATTTTTCTGATGAAGCGGAAGAATTTGCCAATATCAATACAGCTGAACAACTCGCCTTATTACAATCCAGATTTAAATAATCATGGTCAATATTAACTGTCCCCTGCTCGGATTTGTGGCCTATAGCGGCACCGGCAAGACCACTTTATTAAAACAGATCATCCCTTTGCTTAAACAAAAGGGAATCCGGGTTGGCATGATCAAACATGCCCATCATGACTTTGACATCGACAAACCAGGAAAGGACAGCTATGAATTGCGCAAGGCCGGTGCCGATCAGATGCTGGTCGCCTCTTCAAAACGCTGGGCGCTCATGGTAGAAACACCGGAGCAGGATGAAGCCCATCTGGATGAATTACTCGGCAATTTGGCTACACAGAAACTGGATATTATCCTGGTGGAAGGATTCAAACATGTTGACTACCCAAAGATCGAATGCCATCGACCATCATTGGGACATGATTTGATATGCAGCCATGATGCCTCGATCATTGCGATCGCTACTGATGTGCCTCTGGATGTCGAAGTTAATATTCCCAGGCTGGATTTGAATGATCCAGAAAAGATCGTGGGATTTATCATGCAAAAGTATGATATCTGATTATTCTTTTACAGGACGCTTACTTAATTTTCTTTGCAAAGTCCTACGGTGCATGTTTAATCGTCGTGCTGTTTCGGAAACATTTCCATTACATTCAGTAAGAACTTTTTGAATATGTTCCCATTCAAGACGAGCAACTGATAGTGGCCGTGTTGGTATTGGTGTCTTACTGTCACCTTCATCACGATGGAAGGCATGTAGAATTTCGTCTGCGTCAGCCGGTTTTGCCAGATAATGAATTGCACCTAGCTTTATTGCTTCAACAGCGGTAGCTACGGAGGCATAGCCAGTCAAAACAACCATACGTGTATGCTGGTCAATTTCCTTGAGCCTGCTAATCAAATTCAAACCGGATTCACCCGGCATACTTAAATCAATTATTGCATATTCAGGGGGATCAGCCTGCGCCAGGTCTAACGCGGTTTGTACATCATGTGCAATACGTGTTTCAAAGCCACGTTTCTGCATAGCCTTTTCCAGGACCATGCATAATGTCTCGTCATC
>JASFLL010000055.1:0-7416 GCA_050118115.1 Thioalkalispiraceae bacterium | reverse complement strand
ACTATCGAGAGAACACGAGCAAACAGTATGCGCTTGCAAATACAGACTGGAATTCTGAACGAATTTGTTCTTTACCTCTATTTCCAGACATGCGTGATGAAGACATTTTTCGTGTTGTCAATGCGATCAAAACAGTATTAAGGAGCGCCTAAAATAATGACGCCATTATATTTGTCACTGGTTATTCCTGTTTATAATGAAGAAGCCAATCTTGGTGAGCTTGTCGAACGCTGCCTGAAAACCTGTCAGGAAATTGGAAAACCTTTTCAAATCGTACTTGTTGATGACGGTAGTCATGACAAGTCAGTCGATATGATTCATCAGGCCAGCCAGAAACATCAGGAAATAGTCGGTGTGATACTTAATCGCAATTATGGGCAACACAATGCTGTCATGGCGGGTCTTGCGCATGCCAGAGGTGAAGTTATTGTAACGCTCGATGCTGACTTACAGAATCCGCCGGAAGAAATCCCCAAGCTCCTTGCAGAAATTGAAAATGGCAATGACGTGGTTGGTAGTGTCAGACAGGTGCGCAAGGATACACTGTTTCGACGCCTATCTTCATGGTTAATCAACAAGGCAGTACAGAAAGCAACCGGCGTATTGATGCATGATTATGGTTGCATGCTTCGCGCTTATCGTCGCTCAGTCGTAGATGCGATGCTTTCCTGTCATGAACGCAGCACATTTATTCCGATCCTGGCAAACATGTTTGCCAGCAAGACAACAGAAGTTCCTGTTGAGCATGCACGACGCGGCGATGATCAATCTAAATATAATCTGCTCAAATTGATCAATCTACAATTTGATTTACTGACATCGATGACCACCTTCCCTTTACGCTTGTTAAGCCTGATCGGTGGCGGCCTGGCCGTATTGGGATTCATATTAAGTGCAATATTAATCGTTCTTCGAATTATCTATGGCGCTGAATGGGCTGCCGAAGGCGTGTTGACCGTATTTTCAATTTTATTTCTCTTTATCGGTGTGCAATTGCTCGCGATGGGTTTACTCGGCGAGTATATTGGACGTATTTATAACGATGTGCGTGCACGTCCCCGTTACTTTATACGTGAGATTATCTCTCAGCAAAGCTCACCCTCTGAAGATCAAAGTAACCATACCCAGGAATTGGCTAAAAACGCCTAAATTTAAACAGCGAGTGGACTAAAAAATATGAAAACAGTAGTTTTTGCTTATCAAAATGTCGGTTGTGCAGGTGTTGATGCACTTATCAGAAATGGCTTTGATATTCAGGCCATCTTTACCTACGAAGATGCACCTGATGAACCTGTTTGGGCATCCTCTGTTGCCGAATTGGCTGCTGAACATAATATCCCTGTCTATACGCCAGATAACATCAACCACCCTCTGTGGGTAGAAAGAATCAGCAAGATGCAGCCTGATGTTATCTTTTCTTTTTATTATCGCGATCTCATAAAAAAGCCGATTCTCGATATTCCCAAGCATGGTTGCATTAACCTGCATGGATCACTGTTACCAAAATACCGTGGTCGCGCCCCCATCAACTGGGCGATCATCAATGGAGAAAAGGAAACTGGAGCAACCCTGCATTACATGGCTGAGCAAGCTGATGCTGGCGATATTATTGCACAAACCAGTTTTGCGATTGAAGATGATGATACAGCTTTAAATCTGTATCAGAAAATGGTAACGGGCGTCTCTTCAATGCTGGATGAGCAGCTACCTTTAATTAGCAGCGGAAAAGTAAAGCGTACGCCACAAAATGATGCGGACGCAACTTACTTTGGCCGACGTGGACCGGCCGATGGCCTGATTGACTGGCAAATGTCGAATATTGAAGTTCGCAATCTCGTTCGAGCTGTTACCCACCCTTTCCCCGGTGCTTTTACATATAGTCGCCAGGCCAAAGTATTAATCTGGAAAGCAAAGTTAAGCGATGCCGATACCAAAGGAAAATCTCCAGGTACGGTTATCTCCACAGATCCTCTAATTGTTACCTGTGGTACTGGCGCTCTAGAAATAGTTTCTGCCCAGAAAGATAATCAGGTGCCGATGGGTGGTAAGCAACTTGCGAAGTTACTAAACCTGTTGCCTGGCAGTCGCCTTGAAAACGAACAGGCATCTGTCATTTTTCATAAGCGCAAAACCAGAGTACTTATCCTTGGTGTTAATGGATTTATCGGTAATGCTCTCACCGAACGTCTGTTACAGGACGGAAATTATGAAGTACACGGCATGGATATATATAGTGATGCCATTGATCGTTTATTGCACGAACCTGATTTTCATTTTCACGAAGGTGACATTGCCATTCACAATGAATGGATTGAGTATCACATAAAAAAATGTGACGTTATTTTACCCCTGGTTGCAATTGCCACGCCGATAGAATATACCCGCAATCCAATTCGCGTATTTGAGCTGGACTTTGAGGAAAATCTCAAAATCGTACGCTACTGCGTGAAGTATAATAAGCGCATTATTTTCCCTTCAACTTCAGAAGTCTATGGAATGTGTGATGATCCTGACTTTGATGAAGATAATTCGCGATTAATCCTGGGCCCTATAAACAAGCAACGTTGGATCTATTCATGCAGTAAACAATTACTCGACCGTGTCATCTGGGCATATGGAAAATCGCATGGGCTGAAGTTTACTCTTTTTCGCCCCTTCAACTGGATGGGACCACGGCTTGATTCGCTAAATTCAGCCCGAATTGGCAGTTCTCGTGCAATCACACAGCTGATTCTTAACCTTGTTGAAGGCACACCGATACAACTGATTGATGGCGGTGAACAGAAACGATGTTTTACAGATGTTTCTGATGGCGTTGAATGTCTGTTTAGAATTATTGAAAACAAGGATGATGTTTGCAACGGAGAAATCATTAATATTGGAAACCCGGAAAATGAAGCAAGTATTCGCGAACTGGCGGTATACCTGACTGACTTGTTTGAGGCGCACCCTTTACGCAGTCATTTCCCGCCAACCGCAGGAATGATCGAAACGGAAAGTCATGCATATTACGGTGAAGGCTATCAGGACGTACAACACAGAAAACCAAGTATCCGCAATGCAAAACGCCTGCTGAACTGGGAACCCAAAGTGAAGACGAAAGAATCAGTCAGCAAAACACTGGATTACTTCCTGTATGATCATGTGGGAGAAGATGCTGACACTGGCTCCAAAAAAAACGTTAAAAAAATCCGTAGTTAAATATGACTGATGAAGTCATTCAGGTTGGTTTGCGCGTAGATGTTGATACCTTTCGAGGGACTCAACATGGCGTACCCCAACTACTGAGGATTTTTTCACAACATAATATCCATGCAAGTTTTTTCTTTAGCCTCGGTCCCGATAATATGGGCCGTCATTTGTGGCGGCTGCTGAAACCGGCATTTTTTCTGAAGATGCTTCGTTCAAAGGCTGCCAGCCTGTACGGCTGGGACATTCTTTTAGCTGGCACCTTCTGGCCGGGTAAAAAAATTGGTCGTTCACTGGCTTCGGTTATTCAGGATACTTTTAAAGCAGGCCATGAAGTAGGTATACATGCCTGGGATCATTATAAATGGCAGACATATGCCGAAACTATGACTGATCATGAGATCATGCATGAACTAAGACAGGCCCATGATACCCTGGAAAAGATTATTTCTTCTAAGCCATCCTGTTCAGCTGCCGCGGGCTGGAAATGCACCGACAGGGTATTAGCCAACAAGGAAGCGTTTGCTTTCACTTATAATAGTGACAGCCGGGGTCAATCAATATTTCGACCAGTCATCAATGGCCAGCCTGGCTCACCGCAAATACCTGTAACCTTGCCTACCTATGATGAATTAGTCGGACGTAATGGGGTTTCTAATGAAAATTACAATGAAACCCTGCTTGCTTTAATCAAACCAGATCAGTTAAATGTTCTGACCATTCATGCGGAAGTTGAAGGGATAGCATGCGCTAATTTATTCTCGGAATTTTTACGCAGCGCCTTTCAACGAAATATCAAATTTATACCTCTTGGCCAATTACTACCTGAACCTGAACAAATACCAGCTGGTAAAATTAAAATTGATAAACTTCCCGGGCGTGAGGGTACGATGTGTTTGCAGGACAGTAACCCTTGATCCGAAATTATTTATAATTCACAGGCAACAATGACCGATAATACCTACGCACAAGCACACCGCGATCATGTCAAGACGTTTATGCTACTTCTGGTTTTAGCATATTTGTTGGTATATATACTGCCAAATGGACTTCGCCCCCTGTCCATTCCAGACGAAACACGTTACGCAGAAATGCCAAGGGAAATGATCAGTTCAGGTGACTGGATCGTTCCACGTTTAATTGATCTGCGTTATTTTGAAAAACCTGTGCTCGGATATTGGTTAAATGCAATATCAATAAGCATCTTTGGTGAGAACAATTTTGCGGTGCGTTTGCCCAGCGCTCTTTCCATGGGAATTAGCGCCTGGTTTATCTGGTTGCTATTGGTGCGAACAGGCTATGAACGACGCACTGCATTGGCTGGTGCAGCAGTTTTTCTTACACTTTTTGAAGTATTAATGATTGGGTCGATTGCCATTCTGGACAGTCCTTTTTCAATGTTTCTTACTGCAGGCATGGTCCTGTTTTATTTAAGCACTGAGTGCGCTGATAATAAAGTACGACAGAGACGCTATTTGGCTGGCAGTGGGGTAATGTATGGACTGGCCTTTCTTACAAAAGGTTTTCTGGCCTTCGCCCTCCCCGGCATTATATTGTTACCGTTCATCCTGATAACAAAAAAATATAATCTGATATGGCGGAGCAGCTGGGTAATTTTGTTTGTAATTATCACGATTGCGCCCTGGTCGATAGCAATACATCTGCGTGAACCGGATTATTGGCACTACTTCGTTTGGGAAGAACATGTCCGTCGTTTTCTTTCGCCGAACGCCCAACATGCAGCTCCATTTTATTACTATTTCATCAGTTTACCAATTGCTGCATTCCCCTGGATCGGTTTTTTACCTGCCGCAGTGGCTGGACATTTCAAAAAATCGCAAAATATCAGTTTAAATTGGTATTTAATCTTGTGGCTATGCCTTCCCTTGCTGTTTTTCAGTATCTCGAGCGGCAAATTGATAAGTTACATACTTCCATGCATGGCCCCTTTAGCTGTTTTAGTAACCATTGGTACAATAAATTACCTGAAGTCTGGTAACCAACGTTGGTTTGTTTTTGGATCTATTATCAGCACGGCAACTCTCGCTATCCTGTTGTATTTATTGTTGCACAATGAACTTTCCGCTTCCGGAACTCCCTATTTTAACGAAAAAGAGCAACTGAAATTTATTGTACTTGCCGGTGGTTTGCTCATTGCATGCATATTAATGTTTTTATCTGTATTCTTTACTGCAATTCATTCACGTTTAATATTAGTACTATGTGGCGCAGGTATGATTTTGCCACTCGTGAATATTTCTGTACCTAATTCGGTGCTGGGCAACAAGTCTCCTTCATTTATCATTAATCACGTTCTTAACAAGACTAAGGACAATGCTATTCTGGTGTCAGACGCAAATGTAGTGCGATCTGTAGCCTGGGTATTTAAACGTTCTGATATATATCTATTATCCACCGGTGAATTTGGCTATGGCTTGAGTTACCCTGAACATGCAGATAAATTACTGGGCGTTGCAGGTCTGAAAACCCTGATTGAAAAACAGAAGCGTGGAGAAATCAGCAATGATATCGCCGTATTCTGTGAGGAACCCTGTACGCAGAGCCTGAAAACATTACTTGGACACCATGCCGATCAGATGTCAAATGATGAATTTTCAGCATGGTACATACAGGCAAAATAATAATATGGTAGCAGTATAATGGTTTACCTTCTGGTGGCACTTGCCCTTTTATTTACCACAACTGGTCAGTTGCTTCAAAAACTGGCCACGGCTCGCGTCAGCAGGGAACAGGGTCAACCTGGTTTTCTGATTCAATTATTACGTTTTAAGGAAACCTGGTTAGCCGTGACCTGTCTTGGACTGGGGGTGCTTGTCTGGCTAACAGTGCTGTTTCAAATGGAGGTCAGTAAGGCTACGCCCTTTCTCAGTCTTGGGTTCATACTAGTTACCCTGGTATCGCGATATCGGCTCAAAGAAACAGTACCAGTCAGTCGCTGGCTGGGTGTTCTTTTGGTCACTATTGGACTGTGGCTGGTATCGTTATCATGAATGAACGTAGAATTGCCTTTGCCTGTATGACTGCCAGCATCATCCTGTCGAGCCTGGCACAATTGAGCATGAAAATCTCCATGGTACTTTTAGCTGATACGACAGCCGAAACATCGTCACTTTTACAATTATTGTTTGACCCATACGTACTTATCTGGCTATCTGTTGGGCTGGGCAGCTATGCCATATCCCTGGTTTTCTGGCTGTTTGCCATAGCCCGACTGGACCTGAGCCTTGCCTACCCTATGCTCAGTCTGAGTTATGTGCTTGTCTATCTGGTTGCAATTAACTTGCCAATACTGTCTGAAACATTTTCCTGGGAACGTAGTCTCGGAATCCTTATTGTTGCACTTGGTGTTATTTTGATAGCGCGTTCTGATGGACATAATCGGGTTGCCAGCCCTGACAAGTAGTATAAAATTCAATGCGTGACATAATTATGGTAAGCAGACTATGACCAAGATCATCTTAAATGAAGATTTAAGCCGGTTAGCAGGCCAGGCCGCACAATCAGATCGTTTAAGGACGCATTTAAATGTGCATGACTCGCTGGACGCCGGTGTACAGCGACTTTTTATCGCCACTGAACCTGGTACCTATATGCGACCACACCGTCATCCTCAACCGCATAAATGGGAATTTCTGATGTTAGTCTCAGGTCAGATCGATCTATTACTATTTGATGATGATGGCACACTCACGCAACGAGTTAATTTATCGTCAACAGCAGCGCGTGCCGTTGAAATCCCTCCCAATACCTGGCATGCCTATTCCTGTCAGCAGTCGGGGACTGTCGTGATAGAAATCAAGGAAGGCGCCTATATCCCCACTCCAGCGGAAGATTTTGCACCCTGGACACCAGCCGAAAACACGGAACAAGGTGAGCAATATCGCCAATGGATGCAACATGCAAAACCGGGAAGCAAATATCCAGATTAGCCGGCTTACTTTGGGTAACTACGCTTAATTTCTACTACCTCGACCTGATAAGATTCATACCATTTGTGACGCCCTAGTTCCTGGGCTTTCGAATGAACAGGATCCGATTTCCATTTTGATATTTGTTCTTCTGTTTGCCAATAGGAAAGAGAGATCTCATAACTGTTTTCCTGTACCGAGACAAAATCAACACATCCATAATCATGAATCGCCAGATCACGTAACTGTCTGGCCGTAATAGCATATTCTTCATCAAGTTGCTTGATTTTTGCCTTGA
>JASFLL010000054.1:0-7418 GCA_050118115.1 Thioalkalispiraceae bacterium | reverse complement strand
GGCAGATTGCTTTCAAATCCGATTATCAAGGCTATTACAACCGGCAATAGTGTCACTTCAGCAGGTCATAGTGCTGTCCTCAAACGTGTAGACAAAAAATATGAAATCGAATACAACGCAAGCGCAATTAACGATCAGGAAAATCAAACCTACGGTGGTGTTATAGTATTTCGTGATGTTACCGAAAACAGGGAACTCGAGCGACAGCTTAGTCATCAGGCCAGTCATGATGCATTAACCGGGCTCGTTAACCGACGTGAATTTGAAATCCGTTTAAATCAGGCAATCACTAATTCAAAAGCAGAACAAACTCAATATGCTCTACTCTATCTTGACCTTGACCAATTCAAGGTGATCAACGATATGGGGGGGCATAATGCAGGTGATGAACTGTTAAAGCAACTCAGCAAGACTGTAAAAAATATATTACGCGAAAGTGATACGTTAGCACGTCTTGGTGGAGATGAATTCGGGATATTACTCGAAGCCTGTCCACTGAGTAAAGCAACTGATATTGCTGAAACTATTCGCCAGGAAATTTCCAAAATCAATTTTTACTGGCATGGGCAAGTTTATACAGTTGGAGTTAGTATCGGCATAATTATGATTACGGAGGATTCCGTTGGCATGAATGAAGTTATGAGTGCCGTCGATACTGCCTGTTATACAGCAAAGGACCTGGGCAGAAACAGGATCCAGGTTTATCAGCCAGGAGATCAGGAATTAACAAAACGTAAAAATGAAATGCATTGGAAACAACGTATAACCGCAGCAATAAATGATGATGCATTTATTCTGCATGCGCAGGAGATTTTTCCGGTCAATAAAGAAAACAATTCAACCAGGTTCCTTGAGATCCTGATAAGACTTCAAGACACAGAAGATAAACTTATTTCGCCACACTCATTTTTACCCGCGGCCGAACGCTATTCACTTACCACAAATATCGATCGCTGGGTAATAGCAAAAACCTTCTCAACCATCACAGATCTGCATCTCAGTCAGCAAGACTTTAATTTTAGCATCAACCTTTCAGGCACATCCCTGAACACCAATGAAATGCTCGGCTTTATCACTAATCAATTTGACAAGACAGGAATTTCGCCGGATATGATATGTTTTGAAATTACAGAATCAATGGCCATTGCCAATATGACCTCGGCCAGAAAGTTTATTTCCATTTTAAAGGGCCTGGGTTGTAGCTTTGCTCTCGATGATTTTGGCAAAGGACTGAGTTCATTTACCTATTTAAAGCACATCCCTGTAGACATGATAAAAATTGATGGCAGTTTCATCCGCGACATCATTGATGACCCGGTCAGCATCAGCTTCGTCGAATCCATCATCAATATTGCTCATGTGATGGGCCTGACCACGGTTGCTGAATATGTGGAAAATGAGGCAATTGATCGGATGATCAGAAAAACAGGGATCGATTATGTGCAGGGTCACTTTACATCACGATCTGTTCCGCTTGACAGTATCTTTGCATAACTCGCCGTAAGACCATCACGCCGGTTCAGGCGCATGCCTGTGTGTATCATTAATAATATATAATAAATCTGTTAACTAAATTCGTATAAACTTCTGGGGTCTTCAGACATTTTACTCAATTGCATAATGACTTCATGAAGTTTTGCTAGATATTTAGTAATTGTTCACATTCAAGTAAAAATACACCTTCCCCACCCCTTTCGAATTCCAGCCACATAAAGGGAATGTGCGGAAAAGCCTTCTCAAGAGCTGGCTGGCTATTCCCCACCTCAACGATGAGAATCCCATGAGGATTTAGATGCCTGGCAGCATCTGCTAGAATTTTTCTTACACAATCCAGGCCATCGCTACCAGCGGTAAGGCCTAGAGCGGGTTCCTGTTTATATTCGTCTGGTAAGCCTTCATACTCCGACTCACCCACATAGGGTGGGTTACTAATAATTATGTCATACCTTTTATCTGCAAGATTATCAAACACATCAGATTTCACTAGTAATACCCGGTTTTGTAAATCTAGTCGCTGCAAATTCTTCTCCGCCACCTCAAGCGCACCATCATCTATGTCCGTGGCTGTTACCATTGTATCCTCAAGATAATATGCGCAGCTCAGGGCAATACAGCCACTACCGGTGCCGATTTCAAGTATCGAGTGTATATTGTTGCGCGCAATCCACGGTTGAAATTCATCTTCGATAAGCTCGGCTATTGGCGAACGAGGTACAAGTACTCGTTCATCGACATAAAAGGACAGGCCACAAAACCAGGCCTCATTTACAAGATATGCTGCGGGCTTTTTTGTCTTGATTCGCAGCTGGAGTAGTTCAGCAACTCGCTTGTTCTCATCCTCGGTCAGGATGGTATCTGGTTGATAACCTGAGAGTGCATAATCAGTTCCAAGGGCATGGGATATTAGAAATACAGCTTCATCAATTGCGTTGTCTGTGCCATGTCCAAAAAACAGATTAGCCGCATTAAATTCCTGCTCTGCCCAGGCCACCCATGCCTGGATTGTCGTTGGTTGTACAACAGCGTTCATCAACTTACCGGTTTTTTTGCATGCTTGGGACGGAAGGCTTTAATAAAATCATCATCGGTTTCGATATAGGGACCTTCGATCAAGTCGATGCAATAAGGGATGGCTGGAAATACGGCATTTAAACAATCTGCGATGGCGGATGGTTTGCCTGGCAGATTTAGTATTAAACAACTGTTGCGGGTGCCTGCGATTTGCCTGGATAAAATGGCCGTAGGCACAAATTGTAATGATACGGCTCGCATCTGTTCACCAAATCCATCCAGGATTTTGTCACAGACAGCCTCCGTCGCTTCTGGGGTGACGTCGCGCTTTGCAGGCCCAGTGCCACCCGTGGTGACAATCAGGCAACAGCCCTGTTCCTCGAGTTCGATCAACGTCTTTTCAATTAGTGTCTGTTCATCAGCTATAACGCGTGAAACCGCTGACCAGTCACTGGAAATTGCATTGCTCATCCATTCCTGCATGGCCGGTCCACCCAGGTCCTGGTATTCACCCTTACTGGCCCGATCAGAGACGGTTACAAATCCAATTTTAATGTTACTCACGTCAGCCTCTTTAAAAGTCATATACCAGCGTAACAACAGTTTGTGTATCCGTATGTTTCTTACCAGGCAAGACCTTGCTATTGTCCTTGATTATCACACTGGTCTTCATGGCCAATGAACTATTAATTTTTACCTTCAGATTAGTCGCTGACTCCGTCAATGTATTTTCGTCACCCCACTCAACAAACAGCTCTTCAGTTAGTTCGCTGGTTTCACTGATTTTCCATCCCATATTCGAGGCCAGTCTTAATACTTTTTCATTTTCACTCGTCCCATCGGTATAATCTGTTTGGCGGCCACCGATACCTAATTCCATATCCAGATGATAGCGTTTCCCTGAGTATAGATTGCGTCCATAACCAAGAATTTCAGTGGTACGTTGATCATAACCAGCAAAGACATCATCTTCATATCGAATGGTACCAAAGTAATAACCGCGTTCACTAAACTGATATTGACTACGCAATAACACGCCAAGGCGATCAGCGGTCACGGTATCTCTATCCTCGGCACGTACCGCCTCGAGGTTAAACTGATGCTTCCATCGATCAACATTATATTCAACTCGAAGCTTACCATTCGTTGATGAGGTATCAGTGTTTCCACGCGTTATGATAATTCCTAACTCAGCCCCGCCTGACCAGCCCTGCTTAGTATCCTGCTTTTGCCCGGCGGCCATGGCTGAATTAATCGAAAACAACAATACGACAACTGCTAATAACGTATTTTTCATATTATCCTCTTAGCAAATTCATAGCACTACCCGTCTTGCGACAGGTTTAATTCATTACATTTTGATTATTTTGCGATACCGAATGTATCACGCATATACACAGGCTGGCGTTTTGAACCCCAAGTACCCGGTGGACCTTCAAATCTTCCGGCACATAGGGTACCACAGTTTTTACAATGACCATCATCAGTGAGATTCCAGTCGCTAAGGACATACCAGTCACGTCCAATAAGCAGACTGCCGCACTGGTGACAATAGGTGCTCTCACCCTCTTTATCATGAACATTACCTGTATAAGCATAATGGATACCATTTTGCAGGGCTATTTTCCGGGCTCGAGTCAGGGTTGACGGCGGTGTTGGTGGGGTGTCCATCATTTTCCAGTCCGGGTGAAAAGCACTGAAGTGTAGTGGCACATCCGGTCCCAGATTGTCTATTACCCATTGAGTTAATTTATGTATTTCCTCATCAGAATCGTTATGCCCCGGAATTAACAAGGTTGTGATTTCTAGCCAGGTACTGGTTTCATGCTTGATATATTTAAGTGTGTCCAGGACCGGTTGTAGATGGCCACCCGTCAACTTATGATAAAAATCCTCGGTAAATGCCTTAAGGTCGACATTGGCAGCATCCATATACTGATAGAATTCCTTACGTGGTTCTTCGCAGACATAACCTGCCGTTACCGCAACCGACTGAATTCCCCTTTTGTGACATGCCTTGGCAACATCAATAGCATACTCATGGAAGATCACCGGGTCGTTGTATGTAAAAGCAATGCTTTTGCAATGATATTTCTCAGCCGCCTCGGCCAATTGTTCAGGACTGGCCGCATCTGCCAGGGTATCGATCTCTCTGGACTTACTCATATCCCAGTTTTGGCAAAATTTACAGGCCAAATTACAGCCAGCCGTACCAAAGGATAAGACGGGTGTGCCCGGGTAAAAATGGTTAAGCGGTTTTTTTTCAATGGGGTCAATACAAAAACCGCTGGAACGACCATAGCTGGTTAATACCATTTCATCATGGAGGCGGCCACGGATAAAACATAACCCTCTTTGCCCCTCACGTAATTTGCAGAAACGTGGACACAAATCACACTGGATACGGCCATCGTCAAGGCGGTGCCAGTATTTGACCGGCCGGGCATTTTCTTCGTTAATTAATGTATCGGACATAAGCCTTTGAATTCTATTAGCTGCACTATTCTTTATATATAGGGTACTTGACCCCTTCTCTTCAAGTACATATATATTTAGGAGAAATATGAAATATTAACAACCCGGGAATACCCGATAGGAACAGTAATCTATGCGGTTCGGCATTTTAAAAGGTGACTTACGATGAACACATATACCAGAGAGCCCGCCGTGGCTGGTGCCTTTTATCCAGCAGACGCGGGCGTCTTGAAAAATCAATTAGATCACTTACTTACTGAAACCGATACCACAACTGAAACCTGCCCCAGGGCTATCATTGCACCCCATGCTGGCTACATCTATTCAGGACCGGTTGCAGCTCCGGCTTATCACACATTAATAAAATTTAAGGATCAGATAAAACGAGTTGTACTGCTTGGGCCATCACATCGTGTCGCCGTCAACGGTCTGGCACTAACAGGTGCTGATTTTTTCTCAACACCACTGGGTACCATTCCCATCGATCAGGCGGCCAATAGAATGCTGGCCCTGCACCACGATATTAATTTTGTTGAGCAGGCTCATTTATACGAACATAGCCTGGAGGTACACCTGCCATTTTTACAGACCGTGCTTGATGATTTTATTCTCGTGCCAATTGTCGTCGGTGATGCTTCTCCTGATATTGTTGCCACAGTTCTTGAAGAACTGATGAGTGATGACTCAACCTTCTGTGTAGTCAGTACAGATTTGAGCCACTTCCATGACTATACAACAGCTCAAAAACTGGATAGTGCTACATCGCAGGCAATTGTGGACATGAATTACAAGGCCATCGGTTATGAAAACGCCTGCGGACGTAACCCTTTGAATGGCGTATTGTTCTGGGCGAAAATGCACCATTACAAAGTAAAACAACTGGATTTGCGCAACTCCGGTGATACTGCCGGGACCAAGGACCGTGTTGTAGGTTATGGCTCATATGTGATCAGCTAGGAACTGATAACCAAAAAATGCTAAATCAACAAGAACAACAACAACTCATTAACTTAGCAAAAGAATCAATACAATACGGCCTTGAACATGGGCAACGACTGAGTGTTGATATCAATGACTTCCCGGCAACGCTTACGCCTGTTCGCGCTAGCTTTGTTACTTTAAAGATCAATAATCAATTACGTGGCTGTATCGGCACCTTAACGGCTCACTCGCCTCTTGTTATTGATATTGCCGATAATTCCTTCGCTGCTGCATTTAAGGATCCAAGATTCCCGCCATTATCGAAAGCTGAATTTGAATCGTTAGAATACCATATCTCGATTCTCTCAGAGCCAGAGCCCATGAAAGTTCAAAGCGAAGAAGACTTACTCACACAATTACGACCTGACATTGACGGGTTAGTGTTACACGAAGGAAATAGACGTAGTACCTTTTTACCCAGCGTCTGGGAATCTTTACCTGAGCCCAGGAGCTTCCTTGAACATTTAAAACAGAAGGCTGGGCTACCCGCAGATTACTGGTCTGACACGATTCACTTCGAACGATATACGGTAGAAGAGTTTTAAATTATTTACACTTACCAATGGATGGGGAAACACATTTACGACCATCCACCCAGATTACATTTGATAAAATTGCACCGGTAAAATTTGTATTTTTAATTTTTGCCCCTTGAAGATTAGCATAGGATAGATCGGCATTCGTCAAATCGGCATTGGTCAAATCTGCGCCATGTAGATCGGCACCAAGCATCCGTGCATTCTGAAATTCCACAAAACTAAGATTCGCATTCTTGAGATTTGCATAGGAAACATCAGCTTTTTGAAAATTTGAACCTAGCAGATTTGCAGACTCCAGGTTGGCATTAGAGAGTTGCGACTCACTAAGATTACTGTTAATACTCTGCAAACCAACCAATTGACAATTCTGCCAGTTTATTTTTGCTCTGGCGGGTGAATTACATTGGGCCTCTTCCACTTCTGGCGGTGGTAACTGGAAGGCGGCAATGACACCTCCGACAATTAAAATTATAACCAGCCCTAAACCCAGAAGACTTTTATCCCGTCGAGGGCGAATCTCTGAACTGACTTGCTCTCTTTGCTGACGATATTCAGCTGTGGTCAACGACTCCGGCTCCCTGCGGCCTGGCCCGGTTCTGGCTGGATCGGCATCTTCTCTACGTTCACCGCGCCGTTCATCCGCCCAGCGCCGAGCCGCCTTTATTCGTTCGTTGCGGTTCTCATCGTGCGGATCACCTTTTAGAACATCAGGAATCAACTCCGGGCACTGGCGAATGCTAAGCCAGTCCTCCTTGTCCTTGCTCACAAGATCATTCAGGGTGTAACGACCCAAAAGTATGGATTGCTGGATTTGCCCACCAGGAAAGGGGCCAGATACCTTATTTTGACTACGGACGTACCAATACATCGTAATTCTGACCCTCCGGGCCTCAACTCACTGGAAACATGGAC
>JASFLL010000053.1:0-7482 GCA_050118115.1 Thioalkalispiraceae bacterium | reverse complement strand
TGGAGACACCTTCGGCATCAAAGCGGCGTTTCACTTCGCGGGTGATATCCCAGTAAACGTTCCAATAATCTTCGGGTTTGACCCACGGGCGTACGACAAAGTTGACGGAAGAATCCGCCAGTTCATGGAGCTTAACCACCGGCTCGGGGTCTTTGAGCACCTTGGTATGTGAATTGGTAATGTCTTCCAGGATACGCTGCGCCTTATCGATATCATCGCTATAGCCGATGCCAAAGATAAGGTCAACACGGCGTTGTGAAATCCCGGTGATATTCGTAATCACATCACCCCAGACAGAATTATTCGGTACGATCAGTAGCTGGTTATCCGGTGTCCTTAACTGCGTTGACAACAGATGCATCGACTCCACCTTGCCAAGCACTCCCGCTACATTAATCGTGTCGCCAATATCAAATGGCCGATAAATCAACATCAGGATACCACTGGCGAAATTACTCAGGGAATTCTGCAGGGCAAAAGCGATCACAAAACCGGCGGCACCGATGATCGCAAGGACCGGACCCACGTTGACCTCCAGTGCAGAAAGCCCCACAAAGAAGCCGATTAACAGGACAAGTCGACGTGTTGCTATCACCAGGAAATCACGCAGCATTGTTGAGAGGTGCTGTGCCCTGGAGAATGTCTTTAGTGCCGCCTTTGCCAGTACAATCGAAAGTAAATAGAACACCAGCACAATAATAATAAATTTGACGATATTAAGTCCCCAGCGCACCCCACCTTCGGCAGATGTCAACCAGCCGGTGATCGTGGTCCAGGTGGCACTGGCATCTGTTACATCGACTTTGATACCCGAGACCGCCTTGATATAGGTATCGTATTCTTTGGGATCACCGCCTTTGGCTTTCAGCTCCGCCAGCACTACTTCCAGCCGATCGATGAGCGCGGTCCGTTCGGCCACCAAATCAGTGACGTGGACCAGTAAGGCGGTTTTGACATCTTTCTTTTCCTCAGCATCTTCGGTTTTGCTTTTTGCGGCTTCGATCTGTTTTTTCAGCTCCACATCAGCTTCCAGTTTCTTTTTGACTTCCGCGGCCTGTTTCACTGCTTCCTTGGCCTCCTTGGTTGTTTCCTTGACTTCTTTGTCATCGGACTTGTGCTCTTTCGCTTCCTTCGCCTCTTTCATGGCCGTTGCTGCCTCTTCAGCTTTCTTCTTCTGCTCCTTGTCATAGATAACGGCCACTTCGGCATTGCTGATTTCCGTGACTTTTGCCTTCAGTAACAAAAGCCAGGCCTGGGCTTCGGCTTCCAGCTCGCATTTGGTCAGTGGTTTGACGCGTTGCACCAGTGCCTCGACCGGTACCTTGGGATCGTCATTGGTGACGGGCTTGATATCCGTGGGGCAATCTTTGGCTAGCACAGCTGTCGATATCAGCAACAAGGCAAGTGTTGACCCTAGCAAGGGGAAAAACGCAGGAAGTTTTGTCTTCATAGGCACAATCCTCACAGCCAAAGAGATGTTTATTATTAAAATATTAAATCAATGTAGAGCATTCGGGTAGTAAGAAATACTTTATATATTTGCCATATATTGATCTAGAACATGGCATGCGGCGATTGCTGTATATTTAAACTGGATCGGAATATAAACTCTCCAGAAATTTAGCCCGACTCTTTTATCATCCTGTACTATTTATATTGTGGGCTATTTTCTTGAACGATATGCAGCATCAGAAGTCTCAAAAACAGAGCGGGTTCGTGAAGCAAAAAAGCGGCTGGGTGTATCTTCGAATGTATAAAAGTCATTAAACTTTTTTAGTATTTGTCACCAGGTGGAAACATACAAGGACAAAGTGTCATTATTCCAGGCATTATCATGTGATGCCGGCGGTCTGAGTGCGGCCGAAGCACAGGTACGCAAGAAGCGATACGGTAGCAACGAGATACGCTTCCATCGGGCACGTTCTCCACTGCGTATGCTGCTGGAAGAATTTCTTGCTTTGTTTCCCCTGTTGTTACTGTCATCGTCAATACTTTCCTGGGTAGCCCATTTCATGCTGCCCGGCCAGGGTTACGAACTCATCGCGGTGGCCTTGCTGGTCGTGGTGTTGCTGAACGCGCTGGTGTCATTTATCCAGAACTACAAGGTCGAGAAAATGATGATGTCGTTTCTCGATTACATTCCCAGAGAAGTGGTGTTGTTGCGTGATGGCGAAAAGATTCTGATGGATGCCAAAGAAGTGGTACCTGGTGATGTATTGTTCGTTCAGGAAGGGGACAAGATTTGTGCCGACGGTGTCATCATCGAGTCCAGTCAGTTGCTGGTGGATGAATCCATCATCACCGGTGAGTCCGAGCCTGTGACCAAGCAGGCGGTCGAGCACGAGATAGTTGCTGACATGCAAGCGGCATCCGGTGCTACCGTCATCAAGGGCCATGGCCTGATCCTGGTCACTCGAACTGGGCGTTCCACCAGTATTGGTGCTATCTCCGAACTGTCCCAGGGCGTGCAGCAGGATCTCACGCCCATGCAGAAGGAACTGGCCTACTTTGTGCGTAAGATTACCTACCTGGCCGTGGGTATTGGCCTGGTATTTTTTGTCATTGGCTTTTTTATTGGCAATCCGTTGTGGACCAATCTGATCTTTGCCATTGGCATTATCGTAGCCAATGTTCCGGAAGGTTTGCTGCCGACGGTGACCCTGGCACTGACCCAGTCTTCGGTAAAGATGGGAAAGGAAAATGCCGTGGTCAAGCAGATCCTTTCCGTGGAGACTCTTGGCAGTACCACGGTGATCTGTACCGACAAGACCGGCACCCTGACCCAGAACAAGCTGCACGTGGAAAAGCTCTACCTCAACTTCCAGGAATTTGATGCAAATGATGGCCAGGCCTTCGATGCCAATCATGCTGCGAACACCATGGTAGAGATTATGGCATTGTGTAATGACGTCATCAGCACCAATGGCGATCACGGAAAGTCGGTATTCCAGGGGGATCCCACCGAGGTGGCACTAGCGGAATTCACTAATGCCCGTATCGGTTATGACAGCCTGAATTCACGCTTTACCCTGTTGGACAGCCAGCCGTTCGATGCGAAACACAAACACATGTGGAGTCTTTTTCACACCCAGGGTGATACCCGATATCTGACCGTGAAGGGGGCTCCGGATGTCATGCTGGATCTGTGTAGCCAGGTACACCATGATGGACAGGTTCGTTCGATGAGTGAGGATGAGCGTCGCATGTTGATGCAACAGGCCGACAGTTATGCCAACCAGGGTCTGCGGGTGTTGACGCTTGCTTATCGTGAGGTCGATGACGCGGCCCGGATCGACAACCTGGTGTTTGTTGGTCACGTGGCGATGGTGGACCCGCCGCGGCCGGAAGTGCCCGCCGCAGTCGAGGCCTGTAAAGGCGCGGGAATCAGGATCATCGTCATAAGTGGTGATAAAGGCGAGACGGTGTCGTATATCGCCCGCAAGCTGGGTATCGTCACTACACCCAAGGTGATTACCGGTGAGATGCTCAATACCATGGACATGGAGGAGTTGATCGATACCTTGCGTGGTGGTGAGGTAGTATTTGCGCGCATCGCCCCCGAGCAGAAGTTGGACATTGTCACGGCTCTCAAGGAAATGCAGGAAGTGGTGGCGGTGACCGGCGATGGCGTTAATGATGCACCGGCACTCAAGCGGGCCGACATTGGTATCGCCATGGGCAAGCGGGGCACCGACGTGGCCAAGGAGGCTTCGGATATTATTCTGCTGGATGATAATTTCGCTACCATTGTCAGGGCCATCGAGGAAGGCAGGACGGTTTATGACAACATCAAGAAGTTCATCACCTATATCCTGACTAGCAACGTGCCGGAGATCCTGCCGTTCATTGCCTACGTTATCTTTCCCATCCCGCTACCCATGACAGTGATCCAGATCCTGTCTATCGATTTGCTCACTGATATCCTGCCTGCCATCGGTCTGGGCAATGAGCCTCCAGAGAAAGATGTTATGATGCGTCCGCCCGTCAGTCGCCATGAACGCCTGGTGAGTTACCGGACCTTTCTGCGCAGCTACGGTATTATCGGCCTTGCCGAGGCGGGTCTGTCATTTCTGGTGTTTTTCCTGGTCCTTTACCAGGGTGGCTGGCACTGGGGCATGGCAACCAGCGGCAACCAGCCATTGTTCTTCGAAGCCTCGGCGGCCTTTCTCGCCACGATCATCTTTTGCCAGATCGGCAATGTCATGGCCTGTCGCACCAACCGCCAGTCGGCATTGAGCTACTTTGCCCGTTTCAATCACTGGATCGTACTGGGTATCATGGTGGAGATCGGTTTCATCCTGCTAGTCACCAGTGTGCCGTCCTTGTACCGCGTTTTCTCAACGGCCGCTATGCCGATATGGGTGTGGGCCATGATCGTATTTGCACCGCTGGTGATCTTTGTTATCGAGGAAGTACGCAAGTGGCTGGTACGGCGCGGTGTGCAGGTCTTGTCCGCCTGATAGTGGAAAGCGACGCAACAAAAATTTTGTAAAATGATTTAATACTCACTTACGCCAGAGAGTCACGCCCATGAATGAACTCAGCGTTACCCCTTTCTTTACCTGGCTGGGCATTGCGTTCTGTATCACCCAGTCCGCGATGTTCTCCGGCCTGAATCTTGCCCTGCTGGGTATCAGCCGTATGCGACTGGAGGTAGAGTCTTCGGCCGGCAACCGCTATGCGGATAAAATAATACACATGCGTAAGGACAGTAACTTTTTGCTTACCACGATCCTGTGGGGCAATGTCGGTATCAATGTCCTGTTAACCTTGCTGGCGGATTCAGTACTGACCGGTGTTGCCACGTTCTTTTTTTCCACCATTGTGATTACCTTTCTGGGTGAGATAGCACCCCAGGCTTATTTTTCACGGCATGCCCTGAAAATGGGTGGACTGTTGGCGCCGGTGTTACGACTTTACCAGTTACTTCTCTTCCCCATGGCCAAGCCCTCGGCCATGCTGCTTGACCTGTGGCTGGGCAAGGAAGCCATCCAGTATTATGCAGAGAGTGATTTGCGTACCGTGATCAAGAAACATATTGCCGCCAGAAATACCGATATCGATCGCCTGGAAGGGATTGGTGCGCTCAACTTCCTGGCCATGGATGACATGATGATCACCATGGAAGGCGAGCCACTTGATCCAGGGAGTGTCATCCCGGTGACGATTGAAAATGATCGCGTGCAATTTCCGACGATACGGCGCGATATCAGTGATCGGTTCCTGCAACAGGTGAATGCTTCGGGTAAGAAGTGGGTAGTCTTGACAGATACTGATGGCGAACCATTCTGGGTGATGAATGCCAACGCCTTCTTGCGTGCTGCATTACTTGGCACCGAACCATTGAATCCGTCAGCCTACTGTCATCGTCCGATCATTGTGCACGATAGCGGTATGCTGTTAGGCAAGGCATTATCACAACTCAAGGTCTATCCAGTAGATAGTGCCGATGATGTCATTGATGATGATCTGATTCTTGTGTGGGGCAAGGATGAAAAGCGAGTGATTACCGGGGCGGATATTCTCGGCCGACTCATGCACGGTATTGCCCACCGTGAAACAACAGCCGGTTAGGTCATGAGTATCAGTCAGTCAATTACTCCTGTTTTCTCAACACGCTCATATTGGTAATTTTCGGGGCAAACAAAGGAGCTGCAATGCCAGGACGAGTACGCCTTGTCTTCCCCGTTCTCTTTTTTTTGGGGATTTAAAAAACAAACCCCGCTTACGCGGGGTCCGTATGAATCGATCTAAACGTAAATCTTACGCTGATACGACATTTGTTGCAGAGGGGCCTTTCGGACCTTGCTCAATACCAAAACTGACGCGCTCACCCTCGTTTAAGCTTGCATAACCGCCGTTGTTGCTGATTGAAGAGTGATGTACGAATACATCTTTAGTACCATCTTCAGGAGCAATAAAACCAAAACCTTTTGCGGCATCAAACCACTTTACTGTACCAATTTTCACTATTAAATTACCTTTTAAAATTAACTATACGATATACATTCAGAGTCAGGCGGGAAGGATGTAATGGGGGAACCTCAAGGGGCGTAATCCAGGCATACTGCCAGTCTATAACAATAAAAGTACGTGTCTTTATTCACGTTCAATCGGCCACTTTGGCCTATTAATCACTGCGAACGTAAACTCAGACCCGGCATTATACAGAAAGTTCCAATATAAAATAGTTAATTCTTCTGTTGCCGGTACATACCTGTCCCGTTTATCGTCGGTGTATCAATTATATTGATTGGCTATTTCTGAGTGATAAGCGTATGTTCGAGCATATTCATCGTCACCCAGCTCTACGCTCACGGATGAGTTCTTAACGAGATGGGGTTTCGCTAATCCGGCACGCATCGTGCCGCCTTGCAAGCGACAGGTGATTTGGCACAGGAGAATCCAATGCCTATTCTGATTGATACCAGCAGACCTGTTACCCTTGCAAACGACAAATATAACTTTATAAAGACACACAACCAGGGAAAGTTGCAGCGTGATAAGACTCAAAGTCACCGTCTGCATGAGCCCACATTTCGCGAGCCACTAATTGACTCCCTATCCGGTGAAGACATCAGCAAAATGGATAATCAACCTCAGCATGTTGATGGTGACCTGATGCTCAACTTTGTGTCTGAAGCAAACCGCAAAAAATTCCCGGATATACCCTTAAACTATCCCAGTTTACATCTGCCCTCCTCTGCCAATGAGGAAGACGATCGAGGCGGTTAGGCGTAGTTGGGTATACCACGCTAAGGTAGTAATAGCGGCAGGTCAATATGTCGCTATCACTGACTATTATATTAATCTGGAGTTAAAACCATGGGCAAGGAAAACAAAAGCAATAAAGAAGACAAGAAAAAACCCTTAATGACCGCAAAAGAGAAAAGGGCCGCAAAGCGCGATAAAAAATCGAGTAAAGATAATTTTGTGTTATTTCCGAAAAAGGGATAGGCGAATTATTTTTAGCTATTTATAAAATCGGGTAAGAGAGTATTTATAAATTTACGAAGGTTGTGTCGGCTCATCCGTGACATTCGACCTGTGTACAACCCTGGATTCACTATATGAATCATCAGGGATTCCCTGTACTTGCTCCACAAGTTCTGTTCAATTCCATTCTGATTACTCGGTTTCTATGACTAGAGAATAATATTTGTGGTTTTTGTCTTGAACTTGGGCAGGGACTCTCACGAAAACCTCTCCATTGCCATTGTAACGCCTTGTCTTTGTGAAGTGTGACGGAGTATGCATTTTACGGAAATAGCATGCCTATTAAATAGATATTGTGCTTAAAATCTTTTTTGAGATAACGATATTAATAAGAGCGATTCATTTCCCGTTCAGCGTTGAGCAATAAAATCAACCGGAGCCGTACCGAAAAGGTCTCTAATGTGGGAATTGTTGATTAAATATCAGCTAGACAAATTGAGGGGGGAAGTGATGTTATTACGTGTATTGACTGTTATGTCCGGTTTC
>JASFLL010000052.1:0-7646 GCA_050118115.1 Thioalkalispiraceae bacterium | reverse complement strand
ACTAAAATTATCGATACCCTATGGCCTGATGCTGAGGGTGACAGTGCCCGGCGTAACTTTGATACCACATTACACCGGTTGCGCAAACTTCTTAAGCACAGCAAGGCGCTGGTGTTGCACGGTAGCCAGCTGACACTGGATCCACGCTATGTCTGGGTCGATATCTGGGAGTTCGATCGTACTGCGAACCAGCTTGAAAGTGAACTGCATCGCCTGTCCAGTAACCCCGAGCTTATCCATCAACTTACCGATCATTATCTGGCGCTGTATCAGGGGCATTTTCTCCACAATGATCATGTGCGCCCCTGGACACTAAGCCTGCGTGAGAGTCTGTGTACCAAATTCAATCATTTGCTGATTCGTCTTGGTAAATACTGGAGTCAGAAAGATACCAACTTTTCGATTTCAATCTTCCTGCGTGGAATCGAGCTCGCACCCACCTGTGAGGATTTTTATCGTGAATTGATGAGCGTCTATGTGTCGCAGGGTCGCCTGGCGGAAGCAGCCAGTACTTACCTTCGCTGCCGTAAGTCACTGGCCACACAACTGAGTGTCCTGCCTTCTTCTGACACGGTGCGCATTTATAAGTCGATCAGTATGCCATTAACCAACTGACCACATCGAATCAGTCATCGTAAAGAATAGAGGAATAACAACAATGTGTGAATGGAATCACATCGTGACAGTAGCAGATAACCATCATTTACTTCCCATCGGGGTAAATCAGATTGACCAGGTTCGGAATGAACAAAACTGGTGAGGGACGTCATTGAGCTATACGAAATGACATTAATTGATATGGAACTTCAAAGAGGTGATTTATGAAAACATTTGTTAAAACTACAGGTATCGTTAGTTTGTTTGCACTAAGCGGCCTGGCAATGGCATCAGACCCATGTCCAGGTTACCTGAACGCCGATGAAATGTATGACTGTATCGTCGTCGAGGGTGCCGGTGGCACTTACCTGAAAGAAAAAGCTCAGGTCAGACCCCAGGCAAAACAGGCTGAGGCAACACCGGCTGAAAAGCATCCGGATCTTCAGGCCAGAAGAAAAACACAAAGCTCTACGTTTTAACTCCTCCTCCATACTACCGGGTTAACAGTCCTTGCTCCGGTAGTATGGACTTTTTCATAACCTTCACTACCACATGATGGTTATGTTTTAACGGGGTCAGGTTAGGTAAACAGTTTTCTGTAAGCAGTGTCCAGCACTGCTTCTCCCCCGTTGCGGTTCAGCCATCTGAACCGCTTTTTTTTTGTCTGGGAGATGCCTGAAAACCTATTTGCCAAGCACTTCAAACCGCCGACTCATTCGATGACCCGAATCATCGACAATAGTCAGCGTATGTTTACCGGGTTCGATATTCAGTACCAAGTTATGAAAGTTTTCTGTCTTGCCCAGGTATTGATTATCCAGGTGCCAGAACAATGTGGATTTATTACCACGATGCACCGCCTCAAACACCGTGCGGCTTTTGTGTTGTCCCAGGTCCACGGGAATATAGATACGTGTTCCCGGCAGGGGATACAGGATGTCGATTGGTCCATGCTGTGTGTCATTGGCCAGGTACTGCCGGCAGTCAGGTCGAAGTGAGGGCAAAGATCGATAATCGGTATGACTATGTTGGTAGTAAAACGCCTGACCGGGTGGTAATTCAAACCAGCTGACATGTTTCATATTACCAACTGATTCACAACGACTATTCACACGCCAGCGGCCATTTTTGTCGAGATGCACAAGCCGGTAATTAGGGCTGGTTTGTTGAAAGTTGCTTTCACGTGGTATCCATACCTGTTTTGCCTCACAACCGGCACTACTTAAATAACCATCGCGTTTACAAATATGAACAGGTTTCATCAGCTGCAAAGGTTTTGTAAACCAACGCTCCGGTCTATCAAGCTTATTAAAAATATCAAACATAATCGGGGCGGCACTTTTTACACCGATCAACCCTGCGCGTCCTTCGCCGCTGGCATTACCGACCCAGACTGCAACGGTATGTCGAGTATCACTGCCTATCGCCCAGGCATCACGCAAACCAAAACTGGTACCCGTCTTCCAGGCGACTTTGCGACTACTGCTGAACTCGCGCCAGTAACTTTCCTGACCAGGCCGACTGACGGCCAGCAAGGCATCGAGGGTCATCCAGGCGGTGGCCGGACTGATTTGAGCAATACGGTTTGTCTCCGTACTATCAGCTATATTCACTTTGATCTTTTTATAATGCGCATCAAGTTGATATCGATCCTGTTTGGCAATATAGGCAAGGTTGGCATAGATCGAGGCCATGTCCCACAGGCTACCTTCCGCACCACCCAGGATCAGCGTTAAGCCATAATCATCAGCAGGACGACTCAGCGTCGACATGCCCGCCTGTTGTAAAAAGGAGTAAAAACGCGAAACACCATGTTTGCGTAACATGCGGACCGCCGGAACATTTAACGATCGCGCCAGTGCCTGTTTGGCCGGGACTGCACCCCGATACTGACGGTCATAGTTTTCCGGCATATAACCCGCGTACTGGGTGGGTAGATCAGCAACCAGCGTATCCGGCAATAATTCACCTGACTGGATCATACGTGCAAATAACAGCGGTTTGAGAATACTGCCGGTACTGCGAGGTCGATGGACAATATCAAGTGCATGTCCCAGTTCCTCCTGGGTACCATATTTACTGTTACCCACGTAGGCCAGGACTTCAAATGTCTCATTATCGATAACCAGTGCAGCCAGGTTATGAATGTTCTGTAACTCAAGATCACTTGCGTGTTGTGCCGTTACCTGCTCAACCTTGTTCTGTAGCTTTGCATCAAGTGTGGTCCGCAAGCGGGATGAATTATCAGCCTGCATCATGCTGTCCAGCAAATGTGGCGCATGATGTGGTAACGCTTTGGGGCGTTGTGGCAGGGGCTCAAGTAGAGCCAGCTTCAGCTCAATGTCACTAATAACCTTATCGTCATGTAGTGCTCTCAATAGCCGATCACGTTTTCGCTTCAGGGTCTGGCGATTCTTGCCGGGGTGAATCAGTGCCGGGCTATTGGGTAATACGGCTAACGTGGCGCTTTCGGCCCAGGAGAGCTGTGACGGTTTGCGTCCAAAGTAACGCCAGCTGGCCGCTTCCAGGCCAATCACGTTACCACCATAAGGCGCATTGGAAGCATGCAGGGCCAGGATCTCATCCTTGCTATAACTGATTTCCAGGCGTGTTGCCTGGATAACCTCTTTCAATTTTTCCAGCAGGGTGCGTGGCGGGTTATTCTTGGCCAGTCGAATCACCTGCATGGTAATCGTGCTGCCACCACTGACAATACGCCAACGGCTGATATCGAGATACAGGGCACGTAACATCGCCAGCGGATCAACACCCGGATGATAAAAAAAGCGCTTATCTTCGAAATGTAAAATGGCCTGCTTATATTTTTCCGGGATATGCTGAATTTTTGGAAAGCGCCATTGATCATCCCGGGCAATATGTGCGGCCAGTAACTGGTCATTGCGATCCAGCATGATGGTGGAGACCGGCTTGTTAAATAAAGGAACGGGCAGGCATTGCCAGTATAAAATACCGGCAATGACAAACGTTATAAACAGGATGTGTCGTTTTAACACTTTATGTTACGCCCCGTTAATAAAGCGATTACTTCACAACTTCTACCCACTTACCTTTACTGCGTGCGTGTTTACTTGCATCGTACATGGCCTCGACATGGATGCCCGGCAGGTAATAACGCCCCAGGAATGAAGCGTTCATTTGCACCTTGAAGGTTTTCTCTTCGCCGCGCTTTAAATCAAAGTAGGTAAGAACCCGATCGTCACGGATATCCTGGTAGTCGATGGCAGGCAGGCTGTCATTTTCACCTTCGCTCATACGTGGATTATGTATCTGCCAGCCTGATGGCATAATATGCGTAAGAGCAAGATGCTCCAGCTTGAAATCACTGTGATTACGGATTCGCAGTTTAGCGACAAAATCGGTTCCTTGTCGCAACTTCGTGATATCAACCCGATCGCCTTCCAGATCCACATATTCCACCAGCAGACCGATGCCGTTACGACTGCTGCGTTCTTCCCCTGCACGCGGAATGCCTGCAACACTAATCGTGCTATATAAGACATGATCGCTGGTATTTGTCAGCGTAATCTTGTCACCACTATCAGGGAAACTTTTCAGGACCTGTAGATATACCGGCTTGTCGACATTAATCTTACCCGCCTGCCCCGTATCACCGATCATCTGCTCAAACGTGATATTCGCACCCTGAACACCTTCGCCTACAAAGTGCCCCATGGCAATAAGTGAAAAGGCAACACTCTGGGTGCTGTACCAGCGATCTGCAGATAGCTCCCTGGCGATTTCATCTGCCAGAGGTCTGGCCTCGTCATATCGTTTCATCAACGCAAGGCTTTCAAGGATGATGGCCTTGTCACGCAGGTTAGACCCAAACGTATTACCTGCCACTTTATAATTTGCGACATCCATGTTTGCATTCCTTACCAGTTCACTGGCGACATCAGCCAGGCCTGTTTTCTGATAGGCTGCAGCCAGTAACCACCGCGCCGTATTATCCAGTTGTGTTGATTCGCGCAAACGGTTCATCGCACCCAGCTCGGGCTTGTTGGCAACCGCAAGCGTATATAAACGATAGGCCTGATCCAGCAGTGAACGATCCGAACCGGTCACCCAGGAACTGGCAACAGATTTTTGATAATCGATCCAGTTCGCCAGTAGCTGGGGTGGTACGTAATAACCCAGGTGGTCGGCCTCAACCAGGAAGTGACCGGCATAACTGTTAGACCAGCTACTGTAATAGCTGGCACCCGGCCAGTAGTTGAAAGCACCATTCATCTGTTGAAAACGCTGAATTTTCTGAATAGCCACATCGACGTGTTTCTGGATCGCGTCTTTTTGGTCCGGGGTTAACTGCATGACATTACCCAGGAATAATTGCGGGAAGATCGCTGAAGTCGTTTGTTCCAGGCAACCATGTGGATAACGAATCAAATACTGCAGCCTGCCTTCCAGGTTGAGTGGTGGAATTGCCGAGACTTCCAGGCTGACCTTGTTGGTACCACCAATCCCATGTGGTTTGACTTCTGTTATCCAGGCTTCACCAGGCTGAATCGCCTTTGACTGACTACGCGTCGTCATGGCATTGGGACTGCGGATATCGATATAAATGTCTGACTGGGCAGTATGCTCACCACTGCTGGCAATGAATTTCAGGTGTCCCTTACCCAGTTTATCAGCGACTTTTACATCAATGAAACCAATCTGTTCACCCTGCCCATCGAAGCGAACCACGGAGGTGGAATCTCCGACGATATTAAAGTGCTCATCCGCTTCCAGTTTCAACTGAACAGCTTTAATGGAATCATCCATCGAGAATAACGATACCGGTACCCGCAGTGATTCATCCGGACCGAGCACGCGTGGCAAGGTTGCCAGGAGTCCCAGCGGCTGACGTACAAACACGGACTGTTCAGTCTTACCATAGGCACCTTGGTTACCCGCAACCAGCATCACCCTGACCTGTCCCAGGTATTGTGGTATGACCAGGCTATGCGTCTGTTCCTGCCCCGCGGCTAACTTGAAGGGTCCCAGGAATTTGACCACCGGTGGAAAACGACGCTTTTTCTTTTCTTTCTCGTCTTTACCAAGATCAGCGTCACCACCCAGTGACAAGAGGCGCTCTAACTCGCCACCATAGGCACCGGTTACATCATCAAACAGATCCCAGGTCTTCACACCCAGGGCCTCTTTTTTATAAAAGTAACCATGCAGGTCCGGTGTCCTGTAGTTAGTCAGGCCCAGCAGACCTTCGTCTACCACGGCGATGGTATAAGTCATCGCTTTACCGTTGGTTTCTTTAACGCCGATTTCAACCTTGCTTTCCGGCTTCCATTCTTCAGCAACCTTGAGTTGCGGTGCCAGTTCAGTCTTGGGGTCTGCCACGATTAACGGAGTTACACCAAACAGGCGTATCGGACGATCATTGTCTTTCTTGGCGTGTGGCTGAATCAACGACACCGAAACATACACATTCGGGCTCATGGACTCGGTAATTTTTACCGGGAAAGTCGTATGTTCTTTGCTGACCTCAATCCATTGCTGACTCAACAGGTGCGAACCATTTTCTACCGTAACCAGCGCCCGTCCCTGCGTCGCTTCAGGTAACTTGATCGTTGCCGTTTCGCCTACCGTATACTTTGGTTTATCCGCCGAGAAACTGAGAACGTTCGCGCCGATGCCTTTTTGCTCACGCGCCTTCCCTGCCCAGGCCGGCCAGTCAATATAAAACACCTGGCCAGTACAATGATTACCTTCCAGGTCGCAGGCGCGGATCATATAGCGACCCCATTGCGGGTATTTAACTTCAAACTCCCATTCACCACGACCATCTTTTGTTTCGATCACACTCTGTTGAATGTGCTGGTTATAATAAGAGCTGGCATACTGCGCCAGGTTATCGCCGGACTGGTCCCACCACCATTTCCAGTTAACTTTATACAGGGTAACCCGCACCTGTTTTAGAGAAACAGGATTACCTTTCGCATCCAGGCTGGCGATCTCGACTTTATGCTTTTTGTCTGTGAGTAGCATATTCCTGGCAGCATCACCTTTCGGTAATTTAATCCCTACATAGTTTTCATAGGGATGGTATTTAATCCGCGTATTATTGGTACTGAACGCACCCCCGGATTCAAAGACACGGGTATTAAAACTGGCCGTGAGCATACCGGGCGGGGGGGTCGACGGTTTTAGATCTGCGCTAAATTTTGCATGTCCCTGAGCATCCAGCTCGCCTTCAAAGACTACCTGTTTTTCCGGGCTGAACTGCCTTGCCGGATCATCAAAGCGGTAGTCCTGATTGCGGCTAAACCGGGTCCGGGTAGGAATCAGGCGAACCGCAACTTCACTTTTTAATCCAGCCGCAATCGCACCATGTAACCACTGGCTGGATAAGCCGATCTGTAGCGGCATGTCCTGCTGATACAGTTCTTCGGCCGGGAAAGACAGATCGATCTTGAGGCGGTTGGGGACGACGGTTTCGATTTTGATATTTTTAGTAAACTGGTTGCCACCCAGTATGGCCCTGGCTCGCCAGGTTCCGGTCTCAGCCTGCTCGGCGGTAGTGAACTTGAATTTATAGAAATCACCGACGGGCTGAGTATTGGTTTTGCTTTCAACCAGCTGCCCCTTGGCATTATACAATTCCATGGTCACTGGATGTTGATCCGGAATCTTGTCCTGTTTGTCTTCGAGGACAAAGGTCAGGTAAATGTCATCCCCCGGACGCCAGACGCCGCGTTCACCATAAATATAACCTTTAATACCTTCGCGAACTTTTTCTCCACCGACATCGAAATGGCTGGTGGGCAAGGCGCTGCCGATACTAAGTTTCAAATAACCAACCTGATCACCTTTGCGCGCAACCAGGTAAAATGGACGAGCAGATAATTCGGCGTCCGCGAAACCATTTTTATCCGTTTTAACGGTTTTCAGTTTCTGATTCTGGAAATTACGTAGTTCAATTTCAACTCCGGCCAGCGGTACTGACGTCGTCAGATCCGTTGCAACCAGATGTACATGATTGTCTTCACCACGCTTGGCCAGCAAGCCGATGTTAGACGCCATGAAATTGC
>JASFLL010000051.1:0-7655 GCA_050118115.1 Thioalkalispiraceae bacterium | reverse complement strand
GTCGCAGTTGGGCTGTTCAAACAGCACCACTAATGGGCGTTTTGCAGGCTTGGTTTTACGAAATAATTGGTAATTTTTATTCGGAAATAATTTATCATGTTGAATGACAGATTTTGCCTGAGCTGTAGCAGATTGATGCCGAGCGATATAAGCGTGAAGTGTTTCGCGATTATAAAATTCACCTTCCAGATAATCGAGTACCAGACGGAATTTTTTCGGTGGATAGTAACCGATGATCTTTAATAATTCACGGCCACCGGGCCCATAAAAGATCATGGTTGGAGAAAAGTTGGCTTTTTTCAGGGTAACAAAATCTTTTACCACGTAGGTCTTACCCGTGGGATCGATCAATTCATTATCACTAAAAATACTCATTCCTACCGCATCAAACAGGCGACGTGTACGTTGTTCAATATCAGGCTTGGCAAGGGTATTATCCATAAAGGCCTGACAGTAGCTGCAGCGTTTCAGGCCAAAATACACCATCAAACCTTTTTTGCCGCCTTCAAGCGCCTCTTTCAAGTCTTCATTTAAATCCAGAAAGCTGTGTTTAAACCATTTAGGGTGTACCGCATCAGCAAATTTACTTTCATCAAAATCATCCGTGGATTTTTTCGGCAGGTTCGCCAGGGCTTTTTTAAGTCGAGGTTTTAAGTAGTTGATAAGCTTTGTATTGCCACTGCGAGCCGACCAATCAAGAATGGAGTTGCCCTGGTAATCTTTATAATCGATTCGCGCGCCGGCCGATAACAGGTATTCAACAAGATCCTGTCGCCCTTGCCCGGCGGCAACCAGGATTACCGGGATACCGCCGGTGTTGCGTCTATTCACATCGGCACCTGCCTCGATTAATTGCCGGGACATAGATACGGGATGATTGCCGGCCAGTTCCAGGGCTGTGCGTCCAAGCTTGTCCGCGATGTTGGGTATTGCGCCCGCTTTTAGCAAGATATCAATCGACTGGCGTTGTCCAGCACGAACAGCATGCATTAACGGCGTCCAGCCATCTTTATCCTGCTGATTAATATTGGCCTGGTTTGCGATCAATGTTTGCAGCGCCTGCACATCCCCGCGTTTGGCCGCCGCGTGCAGTGGATACGCACTCTGGGCGTATGCACCAGGCTGAGCGGGCATTGCCCAGAGAATGAGACCCGTGAGTTCCAGAAAAACCACTATCAGGGAAATTTTGATTTGTTGGGCCATCAGATTGCTCCTTTGTTGTTCGTGATGATGGGAACGAGTATGGTCAGCAGGCCCGCTAAAATCCCAGATAAAGCACGCCGGGAATCCAACGGAAAACCAACGGTGAATTTATTATTTAAAAACAATAGGTTATATGAGTCGGATTTGTCGCCGAGATATCAACAAACGCTCTTATCTGGCATGGCTGGACGGCGACTCGTGGCAGCCTGAATGCCATTTTTCAAACTGGGCATATATATATAGTATAGGCATCTGAGAACAAACCCGGTAAAACGGCCAATATGCCCCTGACAGCTAATACATCCTTTTGCATCAATGACTGGCAAGTATCCCCCGCAGAGGGTGTGCTGACCCGTGGCGACGAAACCGTACGTCTTGAGCCCAAGGCCATGGAGGTCCTGGTGTATCTGGCTGAACACGCCGGCCAGGTCATTACCCGTGAAGCACTGGAACGGGATGTCTGGCAAGGCGCGTTGGTTGGCTATGATGCAGTTACTAACACAGTTATTAAGCTGCGCAAGGCATTGCAGGATGATGCCAAAAATCCGAGCTATATCCAGACTATTCCGAAAAAAGGTTACAAGCTCATCGCAACGCTGACCGAAGCCAGCCAAGTGAGTCAATCTCGACAACCACAATCCACTGAAACCAGTGTTAATGAGCATACTCACACTGGTACACAAGCCCCCCACTCCGAACCTCAATCCGTACCACCGACGGCAAAACGCTTAACCAAACCGGTTCAACTTGGTATTACTGTGCTCATCGTGATGGCTGTCGCCCTGGTGATCTGGCTCAGCCTGACACCCACGACTCAATCATCAATACCTTCGGTCATTGTCCTGCCCTTCACGAATTTAGGTGATGATAATACTCAAAACTATCTTGCCGAAGGTATGACCGAAGACATCATTACCGACCTGTCACGTATGTCAAATCTGCAGGTTCTGGCGAGCAGCACCTCTGAAAAATATAAAGAAAAACAGGTCGAACCAAAACAGATTGGCCAGGAGTTAAATGTTAGTTACGTACTCAAAGGCAATATCCGCCAGCTTGGTGATGAGCTTAGAGTCAACGCCCAACTGATCGAAACCTCATCCGGCTTTAATGTCTGGGCTGAGCGTTATGATCGAAAAGTCACGGAAGTGTTCTCGGTGCAGGATGACGTCACCCAGAATATTGTCAATGCCCTCGCGATTAAACTCACCAGCCAGGAAAAACAACGTCTATCGCGCCGGCCAACAGATAGCCTCAAGGCCTATGATTATTTTCAGGAAGGACAGTGGCTTTATAAAGTGAACACCATCGAGTCCAGCCGCCGCGCCAATGAGATGTATCGCAAGGCGATTGAACTGGATCCTGAGTATGGACGAGCTTACGGAGCCTATGCGGTTAACATGGCCATGGAATATCGTCGAGGCTGGAGTGATTCACCCACAGTAACCCTGGATCGAGCCCTGGCATTGGCAAAGAAAGCGGTAAAACAGGATGATTCCATTCCACAGACTTACTGGGCATTAGGCTTCGTGCATCTTGCGCGCAAAGAATTCGACAAGGCCGAACAGGCCGCACAAAAATCTATCGACGTCGCCCCCAACTATGCCGATGGCTATGGTTTGCTGGCGCTGATCAAGAGTTATACCGGACAGCCAGAATTAGCCATTGAGTTAAATAACAAGGCTATCAAGCTCAATCCGTATTACTCTTATGAATATCTAAATACCTATGGAATCGCCTATTACACAATGGGCAACTATTCGGAGGCCATCAAGGTTCTCGAAAGAGCGCATCAGCGAAACCCAAATCATGTCGTTATGAAGCTCATTTTGACCGCCAGTTATGTCGGAGTTAAACGCCTGAATGAAGCGGAATGGTTGGTCAATGAAATAGCAGCTTTGAGCCCTAATCTCACTTTAGAAACAGTAGCCAATAACATACCGTTTGATGACAAACAGACCGTGCAATCCCTGGTTAAGGATTTACGCACCGCAGGCCTGCCTGAATAGCCCACTTTTTATCCAACGAAGCCTTCGTTGGACTCCATAACCTACTGATTTATCGGCCAATAATTTCGTTGGTTTCTCGTTGGTTTCTCGACGTGGTTCGGCGGGGATTTCCCTCCGGCCGCTGGCCATACTCCTTCGCAACTTAAGCAATTAACCCAGTTGTCGAGTGGAGGGGAAAAATGAAAACCAACAACCTGACTATTTTTCAAGCAATTTATTTTATCGCCAGCCTGTTCTTGTTTACTGCCTGTGGTGGTGGAAGTGAAGCAAGCGCCACTGATACCTATACAACTCAGGCCGGCACGAATGTCAGCAACCCGGTAACACTCACCATCACAGCTATTAAAACGTTTCGCTTTACCTGGAACCGTGGCGATGTGCCAGGTGCAACTTACTACCGATTACTGGAAAACCCGGATGGCATGAGTGGCTATAGCCAGGTAAGTGACGATATTCCCACAGGTACATCCAGTTACGATCATATTGTCCCTCTGTATGAACGCGTTAATGCTAGTTATATCATGCAAAGCTGCAACGACACTGATGGTTGTATTGACAGTGTACCTCTATATGTGAGCGGTAATCTTGCTAATGCGGTGGGTTATTTCAAAGGCAACATAAGCAATCTGTGTGGACGAAAGGAATTCGGTAAAGGTGTCAGTCTCAGCAACAATGGACGGGTGCTTGTCATTGGTCAGCCGAGTTCGAGTTGTGATTACCAGGGTACAGCGGGTAAGGTTTTTGTATTTACGCGAAGTAACACCATCATTAGTAGCAATCAGGGCACGGTCAGCGGCTGGAAACTCCTGAAAACAATACACAACTATAACGGATTAGGTATCGGTTATACCGAGTTTGGTCATAACGTCAGTGTCAGTGGCGATGGCCTGACGATTGCGATTGGCAGTCATGGCTGGACCGATACTATTGATCAAGATGGGAACGGAAATACCACTGGAGTCTACATCTACAGGTACAGCTTCCTGCAGCAGGATTATATTCTTGATTCGAACTTTGTAGCAGATAGTTATCATTACAATACAGTTAGCTACTTTAGTAGCAGCCTGAGTCTCAGTGATGATGGTAATACGCTCGCGGTGGGCGCTTATGGGGACAACAGCGAAGCGATTGGTATAAATAATCCTGGAACAGAGTTTACTTCCATCCAGTCAGGTGCGGCGTTTGTTTTTAACCGTGTTGCTGGCAACTGGTCATTAACCGCGACTATCAAGGCCGATAATGCTCAGCGCTATGATCAATTTGGTTATGCTGTCAGCCTCAGTGGTGATGGCAAAACACTTGCTGTTGGTGCTATCAAGGAAGACAGTAATGCCAATACCGTTAATGGTTCACAGTCAGATAACACGGCAAGGGATGCCGGTGCCGTTTATATCTATTCACTGCAGAACAGCAACTGGGTTCACCAGGCCTATTTGAAACCAAGTACCAACCAGCAGTGCGCTCATTTTGGAGCCTCGGTGAGTCTAAGTGGTGATGGCAACACGCTTGCTGTTGGTGCATATGGTACTGATGATCAAGCTAACTGCATATCACAACAAAGCGGTGGCCAGGTGGTTATATTCAATCGCGCCCGAAATACCTGGCAAGAGCAGGCCATTCTACAGGGGCACAACAATCTTACAAATGGTGATCATTTTGGAAACGCGGTCAGCTTGAGCCATGACGGGATGACGTTAGCCGTAGGTGACTACGGAGAGTCAAGCCTGGCATATGGAATCAATCATGATTATACAAAAAATGCCGGGGGGAATGCGGGAGCTGCATATGTTTTTAGTAATAAAACAGGTAGCTGGAACCAGATTGCACATGTCAAGGCTTCCAATACCGAAAAAAGAGACGATCGTTTTGGTTATGCGCTGAGTTTAAGTGGTGACGGACAAACGCTGGCTGTCGGTGCGCCCCGCGAAGATAGTGCTGCATTGGTCATTAATGGTGATCAAAGTGATAACAGTAAAACTGATCATGGTGCTGTTTATCTCTATTAATTAATTTCAAGCAACGTTCAATAAAACACAAACAGGAGAAGTAAAATGAAAACATTAACTATCATCACACTCATTACTACGCTTGGATTATCTGCAAGTGGAACAACATCAGCTTCAACTAAAGCAGAGATTGAAGATGCCTTAAAAAAGATCGAATTTGAAATACCAAAATCAATGAATAACAAGCTCAATGCTATTCAATGGACCATGAAAGCAAGTAAGGATGGTCGACCGGTACTCAGCGGTAATCATTACCAGCTCGTTAACCTAGCCATTAACAGAGGCATTAAACGACAAAAACGTGCAAAAGCCGCGAACCTGGGGTTTCTAAAATCATCATCGAAGAAAATGAATATGTTGATTATAAAACAAAGTGGCAGTGGTCAGATCCGCTACGGTGATATTGTCGCGCTGAATCTAAAACCCTATGGCTGGCTGCGTTATAAAAAACAGGGCAGCTATGGCGGTATCAATCTAAGCGATGATGATCATAAGCCGCATTTTATCTGGAAAATTACCGGCGGAAAACAGGGCACAAAACTTGTTTCCGGTATGCCGTTTGCGCTCATGAATATAAAACCAGTCAAACGTGAAATTATTTATTGCCAGCGTGCCTCAGGTATCGATCTTGGATGGCGTGGTAAATCCAAATGCGGTGGTACCCTGGCAAAAATATCAAATAAAGCTTTTGGTGCCAACGGCGCATTATCTGGAGAAGGCCTGACTGGCAAGCTTGCGAAAAACTGGAAAGATCGCCTGTGTAAAGCTGCTGTGGGTGCCGCTGCAGGTTATATCACCACACAAAGTGCTGGAACCACTACAGCCGCAGTAGCTGCTGCTATTCCTCATGCAGTCAAAAAATGCAACGCACTATAAATAAATCAACGGGGAGGTGCGACATGCACCTCCCTGAATAATATTAAGAGGCTAAAGTAATGTGTCACTCTAACTGGATTTCAGTCTTTGTCTATTCTGTTATGTTTTTAGTATCCACAAACGTTTTCGCTTTGTCAGACATGAAAGACAGCAAGGACTTCCCGGCTGTCCCGCGTATCACGGGTATAAAAATCGTGGCTTATGCTTATAGTGATTTTGATGAGGGTCAGTTTTCGACAGGCGGAAAGAAGAAAGATATAGAAAAGTACGATTATCAGGAAAACGTACCCGCATTATGTACCTGGCTCCGAAAGATATCTCCGGGTTACAAGTTATAAAAAATTACCTGTCAGCCCTGCCGGTGCTGGGAGAACTTGATGAAGTTTACCGTTGCCAGCCTGATACCTGCCCTTACCTGGGTAGCAGGCTGGTGTGGGCGAAGAATAACCGAACCCGCTCAAGTCTCAATGCCAGTGGTCATTTCTACGCATCTTTGGGCTACAGAGACCAACGCTCTATGTACCTGACGGCAACCAGTGAATTGGCACTGGGGGCAGACCCCAATGTGCAAAATCCATACTCTGGAGACAGTGTATACACCACTGCCTTAATCAGTGGTTACGATGACATTGCCGCGCAACTCGTTGCCGCCGGTGCAAGGCGCGAGACACTGTCACCGGAGGCGAGGTTTCAGGTTGCAGCGAACCAGGGAAATCACCAGGAGATTCATAACATGGTCTCCCAATATCCAGCGCTACTGCAACAGCCGACATATGCCCAGAATGCAAATCCAGAGACGGTTGCGTTGCTGATCTCGCTGGGTTTTGATGTAAACCATCAGGATGAAACCGGCAAGGCCCTGTTGCATTACATGGCGGCGAACGGCAATCTCGACAGTGTACGCTACCTGGTGGAACACGGCGCGCGAGAGGATTTGCGGGACAAACAATACGACGGTATCCCGCTGGGGTGGGCGCACTTTAATCAACAAATTGAAGAGAATGTCAGTTTATTGCTTGAGCGTGGTGCGCACTAGAGATTGTAAATAAAATACCCAGATGGGGCGTTACGAATCGCCAGCTTCGAATTCAATCCAGACACCGGCACTAATTTGCGGAATGGTGTGTCTTTCTAAATGACTCAATAAATCTGAGATTAATGAATTTCCTTATTCGAAGGCGCCGGTTTACGGAATCGCCTTTCTGTAAACTTTCATTTCACGGCAATACACCCTACCACCAATGCGCCGGCCTGGATAATTACCCTAGTAAAAATATCTTATTCTATTCTGTAGGTCATTATTCCGTAAACGGAGGGTTTACGGTAATAACAATCAAAACCGATCGCGTTTCTCCAGATCCCGCTTTTTATTCAGCTTTTACAGGCCCGAAAGATTCAACAAACTTCAATAGTTCTGTTGTTAGCTCGATCAATTCTTTAAGTAACTGAGGATCGATATCCACTTGCCCCTCATATTCAGCCAGGTTGCGTTTTTTGTGGCATTGATCCAGAACTAACCATTTTTCTTTTGCTAATCCAACCGTATGTCCAGGCATTGAAAGAC
>JASFLL010000050.1:0-7718 GCA_050118115.1 Thioalkalispiraceae bacterium | reverse complement strand
TCTCCACGATCGATTATGATATTTTCTATTCCGAGCTTAATCAGGCAACGTTCATCGGTACCTGGCGTAATCCTGAAAATTCCAGCATCAATATCGTAATCGATCACCTATGAGCCCGGCATTGACCACAAATAATGCATTGATCGGGCAAACGTCCGCGACCTCAATCGAAGATCTACAACAGACATTTACTGATGATGAAATCTACCAGCTTGCCAGGGATAGAACTTCGACTTTCGATACTTTCACTCTTTCAGCCTCAACCTTCCTGTCCGAGCGTTATCAACTGAACGGAGATATTACCGTTTCCAAAATAGGCAGTACCGTGGCATCGGGGGGCGTCGATGCCACCGCCGGTACAGACGTTGAAACTTTTTATAATACGACGCTGGTAATCAATAATTTCTTTACCGACAGCGATATCACTATCTTTGGTATCCGCTATCTTGACGCAACCCAATCAAATATTACTCAGTTAAATTTCAGTAGTAATTTCAGGATCAGTAAAACCTGGCGAGTCAACCCGAGACTAATAATTGATAACAGGGATAATGACAGTGGCTCGACTCGCACCACCTACAAACCGAGGTTAATTATAAATTACCGTCCCTCACGCAATATTAAATACGAACTGGATATGGGTTACGAAGATTCGCAAACCCAGGCAACAGCCGGGACCACTACCGAAAATAACTTTTATATCTTCATGGGATATATATATAATTTCTAGAATATACCAAACAACTTTTGATCGTTACTTGCCTTCTTGAGTATTGATACAATTTCAGTGTGCCCGGCGCTTTCTGCATACATCTTTGCCGTTTGTTTATCCTTATTTCTGATCTTCACATCTGCACCCTGTTTCACCAGAAATGTGACAACTTCCAGGTGACCACTAATCGAAGCAAGGATCAATGCAGTATTCCCATGCAAATTTTTAAGATTAATATCTGCTTTTCTGGACAACAACAGCTTAACAACATTCAGATGTCCCTTATCCGCCGCCAACATCAGCGCTGTATTCTGTTTGCTACTCCTGGTATTAACATTCACACCTTTTTTCAAAAGCACATCCACCACTTGTCTATGCCCCAATGCCGCGGCCCGAATCAGCAAACCTCCCGCGTACCGGAATTTACTAACCTGCCTACTGGATAATATATAGTTAACAACTGTGCTGTGACCGTTAATACCTGCCAGCCACAAGGCATCTTCACCACGCTTGTTTTTCTTGTGACTATTGGCTCCCGCTTTGCTCAACAGTTTCACACAGCTTAAGTGACCACTCTTACTGGCCCAAAGGTAGGCGGTCATCCCGTCTTTCTGTTGCTGATCCACTTTGGCGTGATGTTTTAAAAGTCCTGAGACAATAGTCTTTTCTCCATTCATCGCCGCAATGATCAGGCTGGTCGTCCCATCATTCGTGGCACTGTTAACATTTGCACCGTGTTTCAGTAAGCGATCCACCACGGCTGGATGGTTTTCACGTACTGCCCACATCAATGCCGTCATGCCGTTTTTTTGCCGGATATTGGGATTGGCCTTATGTGCAAGTAACATATTTACAATCGCAACGTGGCCCTTGATAGCTGCCCGGCTCAAGGCAGTATGGCCTTCATCATCCTGCTTGTTGATAACATGCGTTCTTGCCAGCAGCGTCCTGACGCCGTCCTTATTCCCCTCCCAGGCAGCCAGCATCAACGGCGTCCAGCTCGAAAACGCCGTACCCCTGGTATTGGTAACTAATTGCTGTCTGCGCTTCTGTTTTGCCTCTCTTGGTTTGATCGCGCCAAGTTTAACGAGTAAACCTGCTGTGGACTTTTTATTTCGCTTGATGGCCCAGTTATAAGCCGTCAGGCCACTATCATCTTTTGTATTAACAAGGGCACCATAACGTTTTAGTAGCTTAATTACCTTGTTATGGCCATCCATAGCGGCAAGCATTAACGCGGTGACACCACGCTTGTCTTTCTTGTTGATGTTGGCACGATGCATGATTAATAGCTGGACAATAGATACATGATCATTACTGGCAGCCAGCATCAATCCAGTTTCTCCTGCATTGTTCTGTAGATTTACATTGGCCCTGGCACTGATCAGCTTGGCAACGGCCTGCTGGTGTCCGTTACTGGCAGCAATAATCAAAGGTGTATTGCCGAGACTATCACGACTATTCACCCTAGCGCCGGCATTCAGTAGTTCCGTTATATCACCGACACGACCACGCAAACTGGCGAGAATTAATTTCTCATTTAACGTGTCAATGCTATCAACATCGGTATCGCCCTGCTTCAATTCTTCCAGGCGGCGCTGGGCATGCCGGTGTCCCTGCTCGGCAGCCATCGCCAACCAATTTTTTGCCTTATGTGGATCCTGGGGTACACCATTACCCTCCAGGTACATAACACCCAGTGCATACTGTGCCTTGTCGTATCCTTTTTTACACGAGGCCAGTAACCACTTTGCGGCAAGCTTCGGATCGGCTTTGGTGCCCTGACCGTTTCTGATCAGAATGGCCAGATGGTATTGCGCAACCGGATCGCCCCCTCTTGCCATCGGTTGCAGAATACGGATTGCCCTGGCGTAGTCACGTACCTTGATGGCATATTTTGCCTGTGACAGGGTATTCGCAAGCACAGGGGCAGCCGGTGCCATGCCAAGCAATAGCACACAGACAACGGTCAAACTGCACAAGAATTGTTTCATGGAACGTTATTTCAGGCTGTACCGTATTTGGTATCGACTTGAATCCCGATTTGTTTCAGGAATGGTGTAGGTAGTATACCACCTGCACAAATAATCACACCGTCATTGTCCAGTACAATCTGCTTACCATCCTGTTCGAGAATAACTTTATCCTTCTGGATATCTTTGACATTCGAGCTCATTAATACATTTAAGCGGCCCGCATTCTTTGCATCATCAATTCTTTTGCGATTTTTTTCCTTGGCGCGTGAAAAGGCTTCACTTCGATAGGAAATTGTCACGGTTGTACCCGGCTCATCTGCAATACTCGTCGCGGCTTCGAGCGCTGCATCTCCACCACCAACGACCAGCACATGTTGATTACGATATTGCTCCGCGTCGATCAGGCTATACACGACTTTCGGCTGATCCTCGCCGCTAACACCCAGTTTTCTCGGTGTGCCGCGTCGACCGATGCTTAACAGGATTGATCTGGTTTTATATTCACCCTTCGAGGTTTTTACGAGATAACCATTACTGATGGGCGTGATGTCATCCATTTTTTCGCGATACTTAATCCGGATACCCGTCTTTTTCTCCACCTGTTGCCAGAAACTTAAGAGAGCTTCTTTTTTCGTTTCGCGGAAGTTTACCTTGCCAATCATGGGCAGTTTTACCGGCGCAGTCATCACCAGTTTGCCGCGTGGGAACTTGAAGACTGTCCCCCCCAGGGAGTCCTGCTCAAGAGTCAGGTACTTTATTTTCTTTTCATGGGCGGCCAGGGTGGCAGCAAAACCTGCCGGCCCGGCACCGATGATCACTACATCGTAGTCCAGGCCGTTGTGCTTGCCTGTATATTTATGGATAGCCTCCATCGCCTGACGACCCTGTTCGCAGGCATTTCGGATCAACCCCATGCCACCCAGCTCGCCCGCAATGAATATCCCCGGGACATTGGTCTCGAAATTCTCATTGACCAGTGGAATGTCCACCCCGCGCTTTTCTGTGCCGAACACCAGCTCGATGGCGTCCATGGGGCAGGCTCTTTTACATGCGCCATGACCGATACAGTGGGTTGGACTTATCAGCTGGGCCTTACCCCTGATCAGGCCCAGGATCTTGCCTTCCGGACAGGCATTGACGCAGGCGCCACAACCTACACACACACCAGGGTCGATGATCGGATGTAAGGAGGCAGGCTCAGTCAGGCCAGCCTTTTTGGCCTCATGCAATTTTTGCTCGTTTTTTTTGGACTTACGCCTTTTTAAGACAACATAAATCCCGATGAACAAGACCGGGAATAGATAGAGCCCCCATTTATATAGCTCTACATCACTCATAGATTTCTGTATCCTGATTATGCACATTTACCGACAAACGGACTTTATCCGATTTTTCTCGGTGAAAAGCTGTCTCGGTCACGTTTTTCGCCCTTAAAATGGTATAAAAACACAATAAACTCAATAACCTAGTGATTTCCCCTGAAGAAAAATGGTATCAAACATGGATCAGACCCGTCAGCCCTATCCAGTAACTAATATAGTATCGGCTGAAAAGTTGTCATCTGAAAAACAGGATCGGTGGTTATTTCAGGATATTTCTTTCAATATTGAACCCGGTCACGTACTTCATATCAAAGGTGCCAATGGTACAGGCAAGACGACGCTGTTACGCATCCTGTGTGGTTTGACCGAAGCTGATCGCGGAGAAGTAAACTGGGGTGGACTGCCAATCAGACAGCGACGCGACGAATACCATACCCAGCTGAGTTACGTGGGCCATAGTGATGGGATAAAACAGGATCTGACCGTGGAAGAGAATCTGAAAATTGCGGCGGTTTTAGCACAGGGTAAACAACGCAAACGCGTGAAGATCGATCTGGACAATACACTCAGACAAGTGGGACTTCACAAAAAAAAATTTACCCTGGCCCATGCACTCTCAGCAGGTCAACGCCGACGGCTGGCACTGGCGCGTTGCTTGCTGAATGAAACCTCCATCTGGATTCTGGATGAACCATTAACCGCACTGGATACTGATGGTGTACAGCTGGTTGAAGAGATCGTCCAGCAACACATAAGTCGTAACGGTATGGCCATAGTAACATCGCACCAGCCACTTAAAATCAACGACGAATGCTACAGGGAGCTCAATCTGTCCTGAGTAAAATTATGAATGCATTTACAACCATGTTAAAACGTGACTTACTGCTTGCATTCAGGCACCGTGCTGAATTACTGAATCCCGTTTTATTTTTTATATTAGTTATTGTTTTGATCCAGCTGGGCATGCGCGCCAAACCCAACCTGTTATTTACCCTTGCCCCTGCAATTATCTGGATAGCGGCATTACTCTCCGCTTTGTTAAGCCTTGATCATATCTTTCGATCTGACATGGAAGACGGAACCCTGGAACAGATGATTATAAGCACACAGCCAACATCTTTACTGGTACTGGCAAAAATCATCGCCCACTGGATAATCACCGGGCTGGTAGTGACACTGGCCGGTCCCCTGCTGGGACTGATGCTGGGCCTGACACCGGCTGCAACAAAAATTCTGTTTTTGACACTACTTATTGGAACACCCATTTTAAGTGCCATCGGATCGATTGGCGTCGCGTTAACGGTGGGCTTGCGACGCGGGGGAATCATATTATCGTTACTGGTGCTACCTTTGTATGTGCCAGTCCTTATCTTTGCCAGCCAGACTGTGAATACTTACAGTAGCGGCTACCCGATAACAGCCGCCATTAGCATTCTGCTTGCCCTGTTAATCCTTTCACTGAGTCTGGCACCCTGGGCAGCCTCTGCTGCGCTACGTGTGAGTGTGAGTTAAATGTATAAACTGTTCCATCAACTCGGTTCCCCTCCCACCTTTTACAGGTGGTCAGGGCTCTGGCTTCCCTGGTTAAGCCTGATATGTTTTGTCCTGTTTGCGATCGGCCTGTACGGTGGCCTGGTCTATGCGCCTGCTGATTATCAGCAAAGTGACAGTTTCCGCATCATGTACGTGCATGTTCCGGCGGCCTGGATGTCTATGTTTGTCTATGTTGTCATGGCCATCAGTGGTGCCATTGCCATTATCTGGCGCATGAAACTGGCCGAAGTCGTCATGCTCAGCAGCGCACCCATCGGTGCCAGCTTTACCTTCCTGGCCCTGGTGACGGGTTCGATCTGGGGCAAACCCATGTGGGGCACCTGGTGGGAATGGGGTGACGCGCGACTGGTCTCGGAACTGCTACTATTATTCCTATATATAGGTGCAATCGGGCTGTATAGTGCGATTGAAGATCGGCGCAAGGCTACTCACGCCATGGCAATCCTGGCACTGGTGGGCCTGGTCAATATTCCACTGATTCACTACTCGGTTGTCTGGCTGAATACCTTGCACCAGGGACCGACTGTCTCAAAATTTGATAACCCGTCGATTGACACGCGTATGCTGATCCCGTTATTGATCATGGCGCTGGCATTCAAGCTGTTTTACGTTGTCATTTTACTTTTACGTTCTCGCAATGAAATTCTCTGGCGCGAACGTCGCAGTCAATGGGTCAAAGCAATCATTCAGGAAAATAACTCATGAAAGAATTTCTGCACATGGGTGGCTATGCCGCTTTCGTCTGGTCAGCCTACGGTATCGCAACGGTGGTACTGATTGTCAGTCTGATTTTGCCATTGCTGGAAAACAAAAAAATCCGCCGGCATATTGTACGCATGCTTCACGAGGAACAGGACTAATGCACCCAGCCCGTAAACGTCGTCTGACTTTAATTATCATCATGGTGGTGGGTGTGTTTATCGCCGGTGGTTTTGGTTTCTATGCCTTCCAGCAAAACCTGATGATGTATTTTACTCCCAGCGAGGTCGTCGCCGGTAAGGCACCCGTCGGTCAACGCTTTAATATCGGCGGGATGGTTGCGGATGGCAGCGTGGTGAAGTCCAGCAACTCGGTCGATGTGCACTTTGATGTCACCGACTATGATAAAACCATTACCGTGACGTTCTCAGATATTCTGCCCGACCTGTTTCGTGAAGGTCAGGCCGTGATTGCAAAAGGCAGGTTAAATGACAAGGGTGTTTTCGTTGCCGACGAAGTACTGGCAAAACACGATGAAAATTATATGCCCAAGGAAGTTGCCGAGAGCCTCAAACATAAACAAAAACCCAAAATGGTGAGAAACCCATGATTCCGGAACTAGGCCAGTTTGCCCTGGTAGTAGCCTTGCTATGCGCCATGCTGCAAGCCACGCTACCATTGATAGGCAACTTCACCCGCATCCCAAACCTGATCGCTGTTGCACGGCCAGCTGCACACGCACAGTTTCTATCGCTATGTGTTGCCTTCGCCTGTTTAACTTATGCCTTTGTGACCAGCGATTTTTCCGTAACCTATGTCGCACAAAATTCCAATACCGCCCTGCCACTGATATATAAGGTATCAGCCGTCTGGGGTGCGCATGAGGGCTCGTTACTGCTATGGGCTCTCATCCTTGGGCTGTGGACGTTTGCCGTCAGCCTGTTCAGCCGCCAGGTTCCGAACATCGTACTGGCGCGCGTGCTGTCGGTAATGGGCTGGATCAGTGTGGGCTTTTTGTTATTTCTGGTAATCACTTCCAATCCGTTTGAACGGTTATTGCCTGCACCAGTGCAGGGACGTGATCTCAACCCCCTGCTCCAGGACCCCGGTTTAGCGATTCATCCGCCCATGCTGTATATGGGGTATGTCGGTTTCTCCGTGGCCTTTGCCTTTGCTATCGCCGCCATGTGGGGTGGTCAGCTCGATTCAGCCTGGGCACGCTGGTCACGCCCATGGACCAATATCGCCTGGATGTTCCTGACCTTCGGCATCACCCTGGGCAGCTGGTGGGCCTATTATGAATTAGGCTGGGGAGGCTGGTGGTTCTGGGACCCGGTAGAAAATGCCTCCTTCATGCCCTGGCTGGTGGGTACCGCGCTGGTCCATTCACTGGCGGTCACCGACAAACGCAGCAGCTTCAAGGCCTGGACTTCACTGCTGGCCATTTTTGCTTTT
>JASFLL010000049.1:0-7839 GCA_050118115.1 Thioalkalispiraceae bacterium | reverse complement strand
GCTGATTACTAATAGATCAGATAAATAGTTCTGCTATCTCCTATCGATTTTTATCTATAAAAGCATCACAGCGACGGCCCTAATATTGATGGGACACAGCCAGGGGCTATCAGGATAATAGTTGAGTAAATCGATAATGTATTAAAAATATCAGGGAGTACCGCTTTTTTATTGTCTGTACCGCATACCACCTAATTCGTAAACATACTATATATTAAGAGAGGATCAACTGTGGGCTCAATCAATCATTCAACAGCAATTAGACCTGATACTACCTATTTAAAGAAAATCATTGAGTCCAGTTTACTGGCTGACTGGGCCATCAGCATCGAATATCAAAGTGGCGAGTCAGAAACCACCTGCTGGCAAATATGGGACAAAACCTATTTTGCGATTCGTTCTGCCAAACCCGTGTTAGAGGCATTGCTGGATTGCTACACAAAGCACCCGAGAGGCACTATCCGTCTCTGCGCAGAAAAATTCCGCCCGCAAACTCGCCTGCTTTACACTGTTTACAATCCCCAGTACCTACCTGCCGACACTGTCTCCAGACCACAAACTTACCCGGAGCAATCGCCCCGGGAACACGAGCAACCAGCTGCGCAGATTAGAATATCTGCTTAACCATTGCTCTGCCTGGAGGTAAATAGCGGGCGAACCAGGTTTTCTGTCCCTACTATCTCTATATTAGAATTAATTGTTCTCAGACAGTCTCTTGTGCCTCAAGGCATATTAATAACTACATTACCTGTCTTGTGGCCCTTTTGTACATATTGATATGCTGCCACAATTTCCTCAAAAGGATATTCCCTGTCGATCAACGGTTTGAATTCACCATCGGCCATGAGTTGCTGCAGCAATAGTAAACTGCGTTTGATGTTGACCGGCAAAGGAAAGATGGTATACCGGTTACCAAACAGCAGCTTTAACAATGGTGACAGCAGGGGCAGGTACATATTCTGGGCCAGGAAACCCAGATCAGATGAACCATAGACACCGCCGGGTTGCAGCAGTTTTTTGCATCTGAAAAAAGAAACCTTGCCCACCGCGTCCATGACAAAGACATAACGTTGCGCATCGTTGCTGAAATCCTCTTTGGTATAGTCGATGACTCTGTCTGCACCCAGGGATTTAACCACCTCCACATTACGGCCAGAACACACCGCCGTTACCTCGGCACCAACGTGCTTAAGTAGTTGTACACCTGCCGAACCAATGGCCCCCGTGGCGCCATAGACCATGACCTTATCGCCTGGTTTGAGATCAACCTTGTTAATAAAATTCAGCGCATAGTGCCCCCCTTCCGGACTGGCAGCCGCCTCAGCATAGCCGATGATGTCGGGAATGGTTGCAAGCTTGTCCTCGCTGATGGCCAGATACTCTGCCTGGCCACCGGCCACCTCATCATCAAAACCAAACACCCTGTCTCCGGGTTTAAAGGATGAAATACTGGAGCCGACTTCAACGATCTCACCGGCAAAGCTGGTGCCGGGTATCGGCTTTTTTGGTCTGAACAGGCCGAGTACCAGGCGCATGAAAAAAGGAGTGGCATCGAGATTGTGACAATCCGTTCGGTTAACGCTGGTGGCATGGACCTTGACCAGTACCTCATTCACAGCAGGCACCGGCCTGTCCACTTCCCTGAGTTGAAGACCCTCGGGGGGGCCATAATGTGTGCGTACGACAGCCTTCATCGTTGTTGTCCCTGTTTCTCACAGAAATGGGGGTGATGGGAGTTATTCTTGAGCAGTGCTAAAATTTACAGGTCTAACCCCATTCGGATTCTTATGCTCTTTGTTCGATTCGATCCACGTGTACGTTTTGTGAAATCGGATATACGGGCGGCCCAAACTGATTATAAATCGCGACATCCGCTGCATCCCGGCCGTAGCCAATGGCGACATAGCCGGCTTTCAATTCAACCTGGGTCGGATCAAACGTATACCAGCGCCAGCCGACATAGGCCTCAAACCAGGCATGTAAATCCATCGGCTCCAGACCATCGAGATAACCTGCCACCATGCGTGCAGGAATACTGACAGCTCGACATAGTGCGATCGCGATATGCGCCAGATCGCGACAGACACCAAAGCGGCGAGCATTAACCTCAGTCGCAGAAACCGGATAACTGCTGCTGCCCGGCTGGAAACTCACGTATTGACGCACCCACTCGACAATCGCCATGACCTGATCGTAACCCGGCTGATGACCTGTGGTGATTTCCGTCGCCATCTCGCCAAAGCGATCCGATTCGCAGTAACGACTGGGTAACAGATAACCCAGCACATTATCGGGTAAATTCTGAATCTCGATAAATGGCTCGCCTGGGCCCTGATCCATGACATCCGTCGCCATCACCTCTGCAGCCGTACGTATAGAAAACGAACCCGCCGGCGCGATTAAGCGCTGACACAGGTTTCCGTACTGGTCCGTGAATTCAACGACCGGGACACTAGGCTGCAACCGGTACTCCTCGCGTGCAACCCATTGCTGTGCACCACTGCGTAGTCGCAGCATCAGTAAAAAGGGCGTTGGCTCGTAAATGTCGAACTCTAACTCACAACTTGTATGTAACCACATGCAATTATCCCCTCTTCAGTCAATACAGCATAACAGACAAACGGGTCGTTTATGCTACCGATGAGATAGATTAATTTAAAGGGTATTAATGCAATAAACTCTTCACCACCCCAGCGGCATAACTGGTCAATACTTCGAACATTTTCCTCAAGCAGCCGGGATACCTGTTGGAGTATTTTATCCCCAACGTCGTGACCGTATGTGTCATTGACCTGCTTGAAATGATCTATATCAATCATGAAAAGCGCCAGTTTGTCGGCATATCTTTTTACGCGGTTCATTTCCTGGCGTAGTTATTCTGTAAAATGTCGACGGTTGTATAGCCCGGTCAGGCCGCCCCATTTATCTAAACAGCAATAAGCTCTTACGCTAACACCAGATATTTGTGGCTAAAGCAGCAATGTCTCTTCAATTGGATGGAATAAAGAAGCGGCATTCATCAGGCTGGTCGCAGTAAGCTCCCTTACCCCATATACTTCAACAGGAATGTTGTATTTATCACGAATTCGGTTAACCAGGATTTCAAAATCGCCGTCGCCCGTTGCTAGCACGATAATATCAGTATCCGGTGCGCATTCCATGACATCAATCGTGATACCAACGTCCCAATCCCCTTTTGACGATCCATCCGACCTTTGAATGTAGGGTTTCAGTTTAACCTCAAAGCCTATGGCTTTTAAAATATTCTGAAACTGTTTTTGCTTTTCGTCTCCACGATCAATTGCATAGGCATACGCTTTCACAACTTCTCTATCACCTGTCACCTGTGCCCAGAATTTGTTGTAATCAAAATGCCTGTTATAAATACTCTTCGTTGTGTAGTAAATATTCTGGACATCAACAAACAAGCAAACTTTTTTCATGTATTTTTTACTCCGACCCTCAATTTCGAATTAGTTCTAGGGAAATGATAATTTGGGGCAAACCACAGTTAATTTCTGATATTGGCAAATAACGTGGCCTGCCCCCTATACTAATTACCAAACCAGTTCATAACCAGCCTGACCATCTGTTTATCCGATAAACTTTCTGTCTTCAATGCCTGCCAGGTTGTAAACCGAAGGCAGTGTCGCAAGGTTAAGGAAAACGGCTTTTTATCTTTTGACGAGATGTTCCAGTTGGCCAGCAACTCATCACGCATGTTGTCAAAATAGGCGTCCACCCTGCCCATGGGTTCCTGCAGTGCCTCCACCGCTTCAATATCGCGATAAGCGACCGTCCACATACGTTCTGTTTGCCGGTAATAGTGATAAAGCGCTAAGAGCGTTTTTTCTGTCTGTGTTCGCGGGTCCAGCGGATCACCGGCATCTGCCACCGCCGGTGGTGGATGAATGCTTAACCAGTGGGCCGTACAGGCTTCAAGCAAGGTACCGTCATCGGGAAAATGACGATATACCGTCAGGCGCTGCACCCCCGCCTCTTCTGCAATCGCCTTGATCGAGGTATTCGCCGGCCCCAGCGCTTCATGCAATTTCACCGCAGCTTCCACGATCTGCTGGCGTGTTTCCTGGGCCTGCTCGGCCCGCGCCTTTTGCTGGTATTTACGCTTTTTCATTTAAATAAACATAGCTGTTTACTGAATCCTTGACAAGAGGCGAGAGCCGATCTAGGCTATTTTCAGTATACACTATTGTTTACTCAATATACGACTGTGCTTATTAACTTTTGGAGACACCCCATGACCATTACCAATCAGGAATCCGGCACCAATATCCATGAAATCGCCGACGATATTTACCGCATCAACACTCCCGTTGTATTTGAAAACGGCCTCGGCTTTTCGTTTAACCAGTACCTTATTGATGATGACGCGCCCTTGCTTTACCACACCGGTCCGCGCAAGATGTTTCCGTTGGTACGCGAGGCTGTGGCCAGCATCCTCCCCGTCGAGCGTTTGCGTTATATCAGTTTTTCCCACGTCGAGGCCGACGAATGTGGCTCACTTAATGAATGGCTGGCTGCAGCCCCGGACGCAGTGCCCCTTTGCGGCGCAGTGGCAAGCCTGGTCTCCGTGAATGACCTGGCCGATCGGCCCGCGCGTGCGCTCGCGGATAATGAACTGTTAACCCTGGGCAAGCATCGGGTACGCTGGTTTGATACCCCCCATCTGCCGCATGGTTGGGAGTGTGGTCTGTTAATAGAAGAAACCACGCACACAATGTTTTGCGGTGACCTGTTTACCCAGGGGGGTGCTGATAATCCTGTCGTGACGGAAAACGACATCCTGGGTCCCAGTGAAGCATTTCGCCAACAGATGGATTACTTCTCACATACCACCAATGCCGCCGAGATGCTTGAGAGACTGGCCGCCACTGAACCCACGACACTCGCCTGTATGCATGGCAGTGTCTATAAGGGGAATGGTGCCGCACAACTACGTGGACTGGCAAAGGCATTAGCGAGTCCTGTAGAGGATGTCCGGGTCGTTGCAAATTAGCGAGAGGGAAATGGGGGACAGACGCGATTGAGAATAAACATGGTCTGTCCCCTATTATTCATGGCCTGGACGTATGCCACATATAGAAATAGATATACAGGCTCACAGCAAGCGTTATTAATAAAGGTGCGGTAAGTAATATATTTTTTTCAGAAACGCAGTAAGTTGAAGCACCGCCTTTATGAAGACCCTCGGATGCCGAAAAAAACGTGGCGGTAGTGAAATAACTACACAGACCAATGACAATTGCTGTCGAAACAATTCTCCTGAAATTACCTGTGATGACATGAAAGCGAAGTCGCTTGCCATACAGTGAACCAAAGACAAATGCGGATGACACAGCAATAAAGACAAGGGCTTGAGCAAGAAGATAAAACAGCCCAACTGGAATTAATGCTGTTAATGCAAACCAACACCCGGCGAACAAACGTGGATGGGAATCAAGCCATTGAGATAGCATAAACTCGCCTCTATATCCGGCTATGAAGTGGAGTTACGTGTTGTTGTCTGCTTGGTTGAATTGTTGCTTCGATTGCAATCAGTTCAGGTCTGGCAGGCAGGTCTTCTGGTAATTTCATATCCCACACCAGTCGCAGCTTGATTAACATCAATAAGACCCACCAACCTGGATCGGCCTGCCTGGCTGACAGACCTAATCTTGCTGAATTCGGATAGGCATGATGATTGTTATGCCAACATTCACCCATAGTGATCAAACCACAGAAACGGATATTAAAACCCTGTACTGCCGCACCTTCCACATGCCAGTTTCGTTCCCCAGTGTTATGTGCAAAATACCCGATCAACCAATGGCCGGTTACTGAAACGGCAACTCGCAAACAGGTCCCCCACAGTACCCACTCGATGCCACCAAACATAAACAAGACAACCGCCAGTGGCACCTGTTGCCACATCCAGGTCCGTTCTAAAAACTGATAGAACCTGTCATTCGCGACTTCATCCTCTGGTTTAAATTCCGGTGGTGATGCCAACACAAGATCACAATGCATTTGCCAAAAGCCATCGCGCCAGAAGCCGGCCTTGTGCCCGAAATAGGGATGACAACGCCGTTGCCGTTGCGCCCAGTCACGTATGTCATGGGTGAACATCATGCCAAAGGGGCCTGCCAGGCCCACTAACACACCGCAATACACAAAGACATACTCCAGCCACTTCGGACAGGCATAACTGTTATGAATAAAGCGTCGATGCATACCCAACGAGTGCCCCAGACACAAGGTGATGACCGTACTGATAAGAAATACACTGACCGTTTCCCAATGGGTACTGGTCGCCACCCCATATAAACCCGCCATGCTCATGCCAGTAATCCAGGTGGATTTACCTGCCGACCAGCGCACCTGTCCGTCCCACGCATTGGTGGCCGGCCCCACCACAATGCGGGCATTCTCATACGATTGTCCTTGTCTGCTCGATGTATTCATCATTGTCACCTCTTTACTGTCGTTTTATTGTTAGCCGCTCGATGACGACCTGAACTTCAGTATCACAATAGCGACGGTGACAATCGCTGGCTTCCGGGCTGATAATCCCGCAGCAAAAATATTAAATACGTTTCGAATCAGTTAGTTAAAGGATTCCTGAATGATAAATCAGGAGTATTTTGCGAAGCTAAAACGGTGAGCGGTAGCTTAGCCTGCCAGTGATTTACGATAATCGCCCGGAGATTGACCGGTCATTTCCCTGAAAGCGGCATAAAAACTGGACTGTGACTTAAAACCGCACTCCATACTAATCGCGAGGATAGAAGACTCCGGTTCGCTCGCCAGTAGAGTCTGCGCGGCCAGTACACGTTGTTCGCGAATGTAGCGGGAAAAACCCATTCCGAAGTGGACATTGATGAGTTCAGAAAGCTGGTGGCTGGATAAACCTACCGCCTCAGCCAGCATGGCCAGATTCAGGTTCTCATTCTGGTAAAGCCTGGCCTCTTTCATCAATTGTTCCAGCTTCACAACACTGCTGTCGATATCCACGCCCTTTAACGTGGAAGCGTTATAACTTAGCCTGGCAGCTTCAGCCAGATCGGTTAACAGATCCGGAAATACCAGCAGGGCCGCTACAATCAGGACAAATGCCAGCCCAATGCTATTGGTATAAAACAGGTAAAACACACCATGATCCATATAAGGTAACGAAATTCCGAGGATGAGAATAAATACCGCCGTAATCGAAAATAGCGCAAAAAAGAACATCTCATAACGAAAACGCTGACGCTGAGCACGCATGCCGTAAATCACATTCGCCAGCCAGACACTATAACCGACACCAATCAGAAACATCACCGAGATGCCGATTTCATAGCGCACCAGGTAATACAGCAGGATGGGCGGTAATAGATGCAGCAATAACAGCGGTGAAACCTTGGCCTCCGGCAACATCACTGCCCGACTGAAATAGAAAAACAAAGGAGGTGCAAAAAACAACCATGTCGTATAGCTGGGCTGCAGTAATACATCGGTATCATGTAAGAGATACCGCAGGTGTCCCAGTTGTAAAAACGCAAGACACAACAACAGCCCTGCACAGGAAACGACGGCAAACCAGGACTTATTGACATTACTAAAGAAGCCTAAATAGGCAATAAACAGGATGGCGGAGCTGATAATAGAAAAGCCAATGGTGAGGATACTGATATTGATTAACATGTATGAATAATTTAAGCAGGTATATGCCGTGGCGTAATTACTAAACTCTTATGACTATAGCAAATCAGATCTGATGGTCAATGCACCTGGCTAATACGCCTTATTTATTATTCTAGCTTTTATATCAACTGTATTTGTATTGGTTCAATTTCTTTA
>JASFLL010000048.1:0-7855 GCA_050118115.1 Thioalkalispiraceae bacterium | reverse complement strand
TACCCGCCCAGATCACCTGATTGATCAGCGACTTAGCAACGAAAAGTAACCCAACCTCTAAACATAACCTATTGATATAAATGGATAAAATCTTTAGAAAATGACAAGCCGGGACTTGCCAGCAACCGCGCACAAGACTATGGTTAACGGACCAGTTACTCTTCTTGTGGCTGGGCGGAAGCAATTTCGCATTTTCTTTGTTGTTATATAATTAAACCTCCCTCATGGACACTGAGTAAACCTGAGGGAGGTTTTTTTTTACATAATCATTTATAAATAGGCTTTAGTGTTAAGGCCCAGTACCCGGTTATCTACATTTATTAATAATAAAAACAAAGTATGTCCGATTCACACGATCTTGAATTAGTTCTTAAGTCTCACATCCCCATCATCGTCATTGAGACACGAGAGGAGCGGCGTGCAGTGAGGCTAATCCAGTCATTACAGTTTTCCATTGGATTACCTGTTTACCGATGGACAGTAACCGAAGGCTTGCAAAGGATAGACCTGGATTTCGAACCACAACGTATTAACGCTGAACCAGGTGATGTACTGGGTAATATTAAGGCTGGCCAGAATGCTGGTATTTATGCGTTACTTGATTTCCATCCTTATCTTGACGATCCCAAACATATTCGCCTGCTAAAAGACATTGCACTAGATTATCACGTGACCCAACAAACCCTGGTCCTGATTAGCCATGATATTTCGATTCCGCCCGAGTTGAAAAATTTTACTGCTCGTATCGATCTTGAGTTGCCCGATGAGGAGGCGTTGCGGGATATTGTTAATGAAACAGCAGAAGAATGGTCGAAAAAATATAGAAAGAAAGTCAAGGCTAACCCCAGGTCTTTTGATGCATTGGTGAAGAACTTATCCGGACTGTCTTATGCAGAGGCGCGACGCCTGGCGCGCACAGCTATCTATGATGATGGTGCGATCACGCCGAGTGATTTACCAGAAGTAATGAAAGCTAAATATGCCTTACTAAACAAAGAAGGTATGTTGCACTTTGAATTAGGTACAGAAAAGTTTTCAAACATTGGTGGCTTCGCGAAGTTAAAAACATGGTTACGACATCGCCAGCCCGTGTTTGAAGGAAGTCTGGCCGGTCTTGATAAACCAAAAGGTATATTGTTATTGGGGGTACAAGGTTGCGGTAAAAGTCTGGCTGCCAAGGCAGTTGCCGGTGTGTTAGGAATTCCACTCTTACGACTGGATTTTTCATCTCTGTTTAACAAGTATCACGGTGAAACAGAACGGAACCTGCGTGAGTCGTTGAAAGCCGCCGAAGGAATGGCGCCCTGTGTATTATGGATCGATGAACTTGAAAAGGGACTCTCAGTGGGTGACTCAGATGGTGGCACATCAAAACGGGTACTTGGAACCTTTTTAACCTGGATGGCTGAAAAAAAACAGGCTGTCTTTCTGGTTGCCACGGCCAATGAAATCGACAGTCTGCCACCTGAGATGGTACGCAAAGGTCGCTTTGATGAAATATTTTTCGTGGATTTACCGGATGAAATGACCAGGGCATTAATTTTTGAAATTCATTTGCGTAAACGCAATATAGATAGTAACAAGTTTGACCTGGTGCGCCTGGCCGCAGCCAGTGAAGGTTTCTCCGGAGCAGAAATCGAACAGGCCGTGGTCTCTGCGATTTATTCCGCGCATGCCAGCGGTATTGAACTGAGCAATAACCATATACTTCAGGAAATCAAAACCACCCGACCGTTATCGGTAGTGATGGCGGAAAAAATATCTGCACTCAGGGCATGGGCGAAGGATCGGACAGTACCCGTTGATTAAGTTATGTGGTTTTTCGCTCCCAGTGGGAACGAAAAAGTACTACTAAAAAAAGAAAAAGACCTTATGGTTCATTCCCCATTTTCAATGGCAATTCCTTATGTTGTTCATATTCCTTCATAGAACCATCATAGACCCTGACGTTTTCAAACCCCAATTCCCTTAATGTGAAGTAAGCATGGGTGGCTCGGTGGCCGGAGCGACAGTAGACAATCACAGGCTGTTTTTTATTGGTCAGCCCTGCCTCGTGCAATTCCTGTTGCAGGAAGCGGGCATCATGCAGGGTGAATCCTTTATTGAGGTCAAGCGCCTGATCCCAGGGCCAGTGCCTGGCTCCAGGAATATGACCGGTACGTGGGTACCTGGGGTTACCGGTATATTCTTCGGGTGTCCTGACATCGAGCAACAGCGTTTCATTTTTGCCGGCGCTGCTGACATCATTCAAGGTTGCTGTAGCCTGTTGACCGGTTTTTCTGGGAGTATAAGTCCTGGGCCTGATGGTCGGCTGCTGATAAGCGACCATTCGGCCTTCACGGATCCATTTGACCAGGCCGCCGTTGAGCAGGGACATTTTGGGGTGGCCAAGCTGTTCGAGTTCCCACAACAGTCTGGCGGCATTTAAGCCACCGGTATCATCGTAGGCAATGACGTGTGTTTGCTGAGTGATACCCAATTGCCCTAACAGTTTAACGAGTAGATCCTGGCCGATACTCAAGCTGACCTTGTTTTTTGATTGGTTCAGATAACTATATGGAAGATTGACTGCGCCTGGTATATGAAAACGCTGGTATTGAAGATTGTCTGACATATCAATTAAGACGATTTCAGGGTTTTTAAGGTTTTCTGCCAGCCATTCTGTCTCGACCAGGTTTTGACTGGAAGCTTGGGCTGGCCAGGCTATGCCCGATGGCAGTAAAAACGTAAATATGAAGATTAATTTTCGTACGTTCAAAGCATTATCCCTCTTGAATCCTGCAAAGGCTGTCGTTACTCTGTTTGATTGTAATTTAGCAGGTGAGACCGTAGCAAAACATGCCAGCCGTTAATTGTAAATATCATACCTCCACACCTGCTCGTTGGTATTGCAATCATTGCCAGATTAGTTTTTGTCCTGGCTGTGTAACCGAAACTGAAACCGGGCAGGCGCCTGACTGCCCTGTATGTAAACGCCAATTATCATCCCTGGGATCTGAAAATCTGGTGACCCCATTTTGGGCTCGCCTTCGTGAGTTTTTTATCTACCCGGCCAGTCCAGGACCGCTATTGTTAATCTTGGCATTGTCAGCCATTACTTTTCTAATCGGACAGGTGCCTGCCGCCTGGACAGTCCACCTTGATATTTCAATCTGGCGGATAGACCTGATTTACGTCTTCTTATTCCCCTTTATCGTGGTATTTCTCAATTACGCCTGCAATGTATTAATTGGTACCGCACATGGTTATTTAAAACCACTCGCAATAACGACAGAACGTTTGTTTGGTCACAGTATCCTTGTATTTGAAATATTGCTCCTGATATTAGTATTTGAGCTTTTTCAAATTGCAGCACGTATTCTGTTACATGAGCCCGGATATCACCTGGCTTCAGTCATCACCTCAGTGGTCACCCCCGCGGTGATTATGGTGTTGGCGATAGAGAAAGACTTTTTTAGTGCCATCAATCCGGTCGCGGTGACATCGATGATTTCGAGGATTGGCATGCCTTATTTTATTATGTTCATGCTGTTTTATTTGTTAGGCGTAGGGCAGGATTACCTGATGGAGATCCTGTTGAGATTTATCGATCAATCATTTTCCCTGGCGGTATATGCCTTTGTCACCATGTATTTTTATCTGATTATGTTCAACATGATGGGCTATACACTTTACCAGCATCATGGAGTGCTTGGTTACAGTATTGATGTTGAAATGCACCAACAGGAAGACGATAGTCAGTTTAATACAGTGAACGTCAGTCCTGAGATGCGTGCTGTTGAAATCCTGATCCATGAAGGTCAAACAGATCAGGCCATGAAAGAACTGCAGGCGATCGTCAGTAAAAATCCAAGTGATACGGATGCACGCGACAGGATTTTGAAGTTAACCAGGCTGTCTGGCAACACTGCATTACATGCTCAACAGGCACAGAGCTACATATCATATTTGATTGATGAAAATAAACTCGGTCAGGCAGCGCTGGTTTTTGAATCGTGCTATGAATATGATAAAAGCCTGAAGCCAACCAAGGCGGCTGAACGGCTGGAGATGGCTAAATATTTCCGTAAAAAAAGTAAATACAAGCTGGCTACAGCTATCCTGAATGATTTACACCGAGATTTCCCCAGTTTTGACGGGATCCCCCAGGCCTACCTGATTGTTGCTCAGACGCTTTGTGAACAGTTTAATGATGATGAGCGTGCGCAAATGATCCTGGAGTTCGTCATCAAGAACTATTCTTCACACCCATTAATTCCTGAAGTTGAGGAGTATTTAAAAATTGTTCGGGAGTTATCGAATCATTAGTTTCTGGTTTAGTGTACGTGTTTTGCTTCAGCACTGTCCGGGTACAGGTCAAGCAGCGTGTTTTTATATTGTACACTTTTGTCGGCATCCACGTTTTTGTAGTGCTTAACCAGGGCAGAAAGTACCTCCGCGTTCTTCTCGAAGTCTTTCATCGCTTTTACCAATATATTTGCAATCTTTTCGGCATCATCCAGCTTGCCACCGGCAGCAAATTTAATAGCGATATTAGCAAGCAACTCAGGCGTCCAGCGTGGTTTAGGTTTCGCCTTTGCGGCATAATGCTGGTAAGTTTCAAACATCGCCTTGACGCTTTTTGGATCCGTATCTGGAAGCATTAATAGTTTATGTGCATAGTGATGATAATCCTCAGATGCTGGATTGTACTTTGCGATCGTGAATAACTGTTGCATGATTTTAATATCATCAGGATACTGCTTTTCCAGTGCCAGAAATTTTTTTCTTGCCTCGTCTATTTTCATGCTGGCAATCAATTGTTGGGCAGCAGCAAAACCCTTTGTATAGATCTCTTTCCTGTCGCTCTCATCAATATAATCTTCATTGATTGCATTTGGGATAAGTTTTACTACTGCGGTAAAACCAAGGCCGCCAAGCAGGCCGCCAAGATGTGCTGCAACATTAATTTCTGATCCAAAGACAAAATAAATAATAACCTGTGAGAGGATATATAATGGCAAAATCCAGATGGCCCTGGCCCGGATAAAATCGAAATAAACAAACAGGAAATAGAAGAAGTTAATTTTCCTGATACCATAAATAATAATGGCCATTCCCAGTACACCGGCAATAGCACCGGATGCGCCAAGTCCATAGGTGAATGTATCACTGTTTAGCATGACGTATAGCTGGTTACCTGCCAGGCCCGAGAGAATATAGCCAAGTAAAAACAACAGGCGGCCCATGAGGATTTCAATCCCCAGTCCCAGAAGAATTAACATGATCATGTTGCCAATTAGATGGGCGCTGTTGGCGTGAATAAACATGCTAGTGAAATAAGTGAGCAGGCTGGGCCGTGATGGATTAAGCGCGTATTTGGTAGCGACTGATTTGTTGAGCATGGCCTCAAAGGTATCACGCTTGCTCCGCCAGTCCGAGAATTCGGGATCGCCTGGTTTGATTATTTCATTAGCGGCCAGTTTCTTTTGAAACTCACCGTCCATGATCATGTCTTTGAACAGGTCTCCAGGGTAAAGCTTAACCTGTGCCTCGTCCTGTTGCCTGGATTCATTTTTGCGATACTCTGAATATTTTTTCAGTTCAGTAATATCAAGATTGGAAGATTCATAATAACCATAGGCCGTGTTCTCATAGCGCGTGTCATTATGCTGCCACATATAGAAGATCATCACATTAGCAATGACTAATATCAGGGTAATGAGTGGTGGGTTACGCCAGTCCGGTTTTCTTTCCAGGGGTAAAAACATCGATTAAGTCACAATTATTTCAATAAAAGTCGTTGTGGGCCGATGAAAAGCAAATAATAGTTAAGTCAGTCAAGTATAGTTATTTCGGCTTATTTTAATATTTTGTTAGTTATACTTACATTGAGGTGATTATGGTGGAAGTCTCCAAATTTGTCACGCAATCTAGGGATGAAAACGTGGATAATCAGCAAGTTATAGAGGCTGTTGAACAGGCGGTTAACCGGCATCAAATATTTGGTGATCTACTGAGCACGGTCGAGAAGCAGTATCTGCTTGATCGGGGTGTGGTACGCAGTGTCTTGCCTGGAATCAAGCTATGCCACCAGTCACAACGCGATGACAAGGTTTTTATTCTAGTCGTCGGCGAGGTTGAGGCCAGTTCAGGCGAAGACGCCAGCAAGACACATATTGCCAGCCTGAAACAGGGAGAAATTTTTGGTGAGATTGCTGCACTGTTTGGTATGCCAAGAGTTTGTGACGTGACGGTAACACGGCCCTCTGTGGTCCTGGAAATCCCCAGTGAAGTGTTGCGCTCGATTATTGAGGCGCGTGTCGAGTTGCGTGATGCCGTGATGAATCGTTTCAAGGAGCGAATTACTGAGACAGCACTGCGGACTGTACCCATGTTTCGTTATCTCGATGATGAATCCATGCAAAAGCTGGTGGCTCATGCCACATTAATGGGTGCACCACCTGGCAGTATCCTGATCGAAGAGGGTGAGGCGGGAGAGTCTCTCTATGTTGTCATTTACGGGAATTTGCGTGTCAGTCATGATGTTAACAGTAAACATCTTAATCTGGCCCTGCTCCAACCCGGTGATTATTTTGGTGAATGGTCATTATTGACCGGGGCACCGAGGACAGCCACAGTTTCCGCCTTGTCGCAGGTCGAACTGGTTTCACTGGATCGTGCGAGTTTTCTCGAGGTGGTGCAACAGCATCCCGAGATTCGTGATCGTATTGATCTGGAGGCTCATAATCGTCACGATCAGCTCAAGACCACAGAGGCGCTATCTGGTGAGTCTCAGGCAAGTCAAAATCTTGATGATATAAAAAATATTCTGCAAGATAACGAACAATAAGCAAGTTTACTGTTTCTGTAACCAGTAACCTTGGCATATACAGTCGGTTGGTTTACAGTATGCAAACTAATAATTTGGCGGAGGATCACCATGGCGTTGTTTTCTAAAACTAAGCGTATTTTTGTTACATTATTTGTAATTTCTTTTTTCAGCCTTGGCATGCAAAACGTAAGCGTTGCTGCAATTGTTAGTTCCAGTGACATGGTTGCGGCCGAGCAAAACCAGTTAAACCGGGATCAGTTGAAAACCTGGATGGCACGTGAAGATGTGCGTCAGCAATTGGTTGATATGGGTGTTGATGTTGATGCAGCCATTGACCGTGTTGATAGTATGACTAATGTCGAAGTGCAACAGCTCTCTGCGAAAATGGATGAGTTACCCGCAGGTTCGGGCTTTGTTGAAACTGCAGTACTGGCATTTCTGGTACTGGTTGTGCTGGAAGTGACCGGGGTGACGGATATCTTACCAAACATCTAACCTCTCAGATTTTCTATAGAGTAAGTTATGAGATGTAAAAACAAGGCTGCCTGTCGCAGGATAGGCAGCCTGTTTTTTTGTTTACTACTGAGTGCCTGTGCGGGGACGCCCCAGTCCGATTCGCTTATCCAGTCGACACCGTCAGATTTACTTAAACCAGTGGAATTGACTGAGGTACCTTTTTATCCACAGCAGGAATATCAGTGTGGCCCGGCAGCTCTTGCCACATTGATAAAAAATCAGGGTGTCAAAGTTGATATTAATCGCCTGTCACGCCGAGTTTATATCCCTGGTCGCGAGGGTAGCCTGCAACTGGAGTTGATTGGTGCTGCGCGAGATTATCAACTCATACCATATGTTTTAGTTCCGGAACTTCGTGTCCTGCTCCATGAAGTCAAAGCCGGTCGGCCTGTACTTGTTCTTCAAAATCTGGGCGTAAGCTGGTATCCACGCTGGCATTATGCCGTGGTTGTTGGTTATGACTTACAGAAAGAGGAGCTTATATTACGTTCCGGGGAAATCGAACGCTATCGCTTAAGCCTCTAT
>JASFLL010000047.1:0-7949 GCA_050118115.1 Thioalkalispiraceae bacterium | reverse complement strand
TCATCCAGCAACGACTGATTGAATTGTTCCAGAAGTTCTTTTTGCTTTTTGGTCAGGTTGACCGGTGTTTCGACATTAACCCGACAAAGTAGATCGCCCTGATGGCCGCTGCGAACCGATTTCACCCCTTTGCCACGCAGACGAAAGAGTTTGCCGCTCTGGGTCTCGGCAGGAATCTTGAGTTTGACCCGGCCATTAAGTGTCGGCACCTCCAGCTCCCCTCCCAGGGCGGCTGTGGTCATATTTATCGGTACTTCACAGAACAGGTCATTGCCATCCCGCTCAAAAATCGAGTGTGGCCGTACCGTTATATGAACATACAGGTCACCGGCTGGCCCACCATGTTCCCCTGCTTCACCTTCACCACTCAACCGAATTCGATCACCGTTATCGACCCCGGCCGGGATCTTAACTGAGAGGGTTTTGTGCTTCTGAACGCGTCCCTGACCATGGCAGGTCCCACAGGGATCGGTAATCATTTTGCCCTTGCCATGGCAGCGTGGGCATGTCTGTTGTAGTGAAAAGAAACCCTGCTGCATGCGAACCTGGCCTACACCGCCACAGGTCGTACAGGTCGTGGGACTGGTGCCTTTTTTGGCACCTGAACCATCACACTCTTCACATTTTACGTGGGTAGGGATTCGAATGTCGACCGTGGTACCCGCCACGGCTTCTTCCAGGTTGAGCTCCATATTATACTGCAGGTCATCACCGCGATAGGCACGCGTACCACCGCGGGCACCGCCACGTCCACCACCAAAGATGTCACCAAACACGTCACCGAAAATATCCGAGAAGCTGGCACCTCCGCCGAATCCACCAGCACCACCAAACCCACCAGCACCTTCAACTCCGGCGTGACCGAATTGATCGTAGGCTGCCTTTTTCTGTGGATCACTCAATACGGCATAGGCTTCACCCGCTTCTTTAAATTTCTCCTCAGCTTCCTTGTCATCCGGATTACGATCAGGATGGTATTTCATTGCCGCGCTTTTATAAGCCTTTTTGATTTCGGCCTCGCTGGCGCCTTTACTAAGACCCAATACTTCGTAGTAATCTCTTTTTGACATTCTTTATTAGTCTTTGTGTTTAAATTCAGTCAGTAATTCCTAACAGGAGGAATTTACAAGCTCAAACCTGTTTTATATTTTGACACGAAACAGGCGCGACCTTTCGTTAAAGGACACGCCTGTTCGTTTTACTTATCGCCAAGTAAGCTTATTTCTTGGCGTCATCGACCTCTTCGAACTCGGCGTCGACGACATCATCAGAAGACGATGATGATGCATCAGCTGAAGCTCCGGCTTCTGCACCAGGTTGTGCGCCTGGCTGTTCACCTTTTTGAGCATACAGACGTTCCGCCATTTTCGCCGAGGCCTCACTCAGAGCCTTGGTCTTGGCTTCAATTGCATCCTTGTCGTCACCTTTCATGGCTTCTTCCAGATCCTTGATAGCGGCCTCGATGCTGTCTTTCTCGCCTGCCTCGAGCTTGTCTTCGCCCAGCTCTTCCATGGATTTTCTGGAAGCATGAATCAATGCATCCGCCTGGTTTCGTGATGCGACCAGTTCATGGAATTTCTTGTCTTCTTCAGCATGCGCCTCGGCGTCCTTGACCATCTTATCGACTTCTTCATCCGACAAACCACTTGAGGCCTTGATTACGATGGACTGTTCCTTACCTGTACCCTTATCTTTTGCCGATACATTGAGGATACCGTTGGCATCGATATCGAAGGTGACTTCAATCTGTGGTACGCCACGTGGCGCAGGTGGAATGTCCGTCAGGTCAAAACGACCCAGTGACTTGTTGGCAGCAGCCTGTTCACGTTCACCCTGCAGTACATGCACGGTTACCGCATTCTGGTTGTCATCCGCAGTTGAAAACACCTGGTTAGCCTTGGTCGGAATAGTAGTGTTCTTCTCAATCAGTTTGGTCATGACACCACCCAGGGTTTCGATACCCAGAGATAGCGGCGTCACATCCAGCAGTAGCACGTCTTTAACGTCACCGCCCAGTACACCACCCTGAATAGAGGCACCGGCGGCCACTGCTTCGTCAGGATTCACGTCTTTACGAGGATCCTTGCCAAAGAAGTTCTTAACGGCTTCCTGTACTTTCGGCATACGAGTCTGACCACCGACCAGAATCACGTCATTAATTTCAGATGCGGATACGCCGGCATCTTTCAATGCGATTTTGCATGGTTCAATAGAACGCGCAATCAGGTCATCAACCAGTGACTCCAGTTTGGCGCGGGTCAGGTTAACATTCATGTGCTTGGGGCCAGATGCATCAGCTGTAACATAAGGCAGGTTCACATCTGTCTGAGAGCTTGATGACAGTTCGATCTTGGCTTTTTCTGCCGCCTCTTTCAAACGCTGCATGGCCAGGGGGTCACCCTTAAGATCAATGCCCTGATCTTTTTTGAATGACTCAGCCAAATAGTCAATGATACGCAGGTCAAAGTCTTCACCACCCAGGAATGTGTCACCGTTGGTGGATAACACTTCGATCTGATGTTCACCATCGATTTCAGCAATTTCGATAATTGAGATGTCAAACGTACCACCACCGAGGTCATAGACCGCGATCTTACGATCACCTTCTTTCTTGTCCATGCCAAAGGCCAGCGCTGCGGCTGTTGGTTCGTTAATGATACGTTTTACTTCCAGGCCAGCGATTTTACCCGCATCTTTAGTGGCCTGACGTTGTGAGTCATTAAAGTAGGCCGGTACCGTAATCACTGCCTCGGTGACCGGTTCGCCAAGATAATCCTCAGCGGTCTTTTTCATTTTTTGCAGGACACGTGCAGAGATTTCCGGGGGGGCCATTTTCTTGCCATCGACATCCACCCATGCATCACCGTTATCTGCCTTGATGATGTTATAGGGCACCATCTTGATGTCTTTTTGCACTTCGGCGTCTTCAAATTTACGACCGATGAGTCGCTTCACAGCAAACAGTGTATTGTTGGGATTGGTGACGGCCTGACGTTTAGCTGACTGGCCCACCAGTACTTCACCATCTTTAGTGAATGCCACAATCGAAGGTGTTGTGCGATCACCTTCCGAGTTTTCGATAACTTTGGGTGAGCCACCTTCCATCACTGCGACGCAGGAGTTGGTCGTACCTAAGTCAATTCCGATAATCTTTCCCATATCTCTTATCTCCAGTAAATTTCAAGCGTGTTTTTTATTCACTTGTATAATATCTGAGTATTTATTTAAGGCCGTTCTTGTCGATATCAAGCCTGAAAAGCCATCTCATACCTTTTCATCAATATTTTTTTCCGAATTTTCCTGCGTGGATTCCGGGACCTTACTGACTGCCACCATTGCAGGACGCACCAGGCGATCATTCAGCTTGTAGCCCTTCTGCATGACGCTAACCACGGTATTCGGTTCATGATCCGGGCTCTCAAGCATGGTCATAGCCTGGTGCTGTTCCGGGTCAAACAGGTGCCCTTCCGGGTCAATCATCTCAATGTTGTACTTGTTCATCAGGTCAATGAACATCTTCAGGATCAGCTCGGAACCTTCCCGGAGCTTTGCAATATCCGCATCTTCATTGCTGGCAGCGACTAACCCCATCTCGAGGCTGTCGTGGATAGGTAACAGGTCATGCAGGAATTTTTCCAGGGCATATTTGTGTGCATTCTCCAGATCTCGCTGGCTGCGTCGTCGGACATTTTCAAGTTCTGCCTGGGCACGAACGGCTTTATCCCAGTTTTCCTGTGCTCTGGCCTCAGCCTCGGCGAGTTTTTGCTCTAATTCTGCCACGGTGCTATCTGTATCCAATTCAGCAGTATCTTGATTACCTTCTTTGTTATCGTTTTCTTGTGAGTCGAGGTTTTCGGTCTGGTCTTCCTTCTTGCTCATGGGTAACTCCAGGTACTAAATAAACAAATACCGGCCATTTTGCTGGTCGGCGTTAAATTTCAGGAAATATATAAGGGCGCTTTAGTCCGGTCTCAAGACAGAACTTAAAAGTTTTGCGGTTACATCAACGATGGGTATAACCCGGTCATAGGCCATACGGGTAGGACCTATCACACCCAGCACGCCAATCACGTCATCATCCACTTTATAAGGTGCTGTCACCACAGAAACCTCATCCAGGACTTCATAGCCGGATTCGCCACCAATAAAGATTTGCATGCCGTCAGCATGAATCGACTGATCCAGGATGTGCAGAATATCCCGCTTGCTGTTGAAGGCGTCGAACAGGTTGCGTAACTTGTCGATATCACACATCTCCTGATAACTCATCAAATTGGTTTGTCCGGCGAGCACGTAATCATCATCTTTTGAGGTATTCAGGACCTGATCGGCAATATTCATGGTGTCCTGCATCAACTGCTGCATGGCATCGCGGGCCTGTTGCATACTTTTCAATAACTTGGTGCGAATCGAGGCCAGATCCTGGCCGGCATACTCGGCATTCAGGTAATTTGCAGACTGCTGGAGCTCGGCTGGACTGAAATCCCGGTCCGTATCGATGATACGATTCTGGATCTCCTGGCCGTTGACCACCAGGATGACGAGAATCCTGCGGGGTGACAGGCGCATAAATTCGATGTGTTCCAGCCGGGTTGTTTCCCGTTTTGGTATCGTGACAATTCCGGTAAGGCGCGTTACCTCGGATAACATGGACGAGGCATTATTGATCACACTGTCCCTGTCCACCCTGGTTGAGAGCTGCTGTTTTAGGATCTCGACCATGTTTTTTTGCATTGGCTGGACCGTGAGCAGGCTGTCGACGAACATCCGGTAGCCTTTTGCGGTCGGGATACGGCCTGCCGAGGTATGGGGTGCCTGGATCAGGCCCATATCCTCAAGGTCAGCCATAACGTTACGTACCGTAGCCGGGGATAAATCCAGGCCAGAATCCTTGGCCAGAATCCTGGAACCAACCGGCATACCATCCTGGATGTATTTTTCGATCAGGGTCTTTAAAAGCGTTTTGGCGCGCTCTTCTTGGGTTTTAGTCCTGGATTTTTTAACCTTCTGGTCCATACCTGCAGTCTGATCATCATGTGCCTTCTGATATGCATAATTTAGCAGCCTCTGCCCAAGAGTGCTAATTCAAATTTATACTATATCATTGGCATTTGCGGGCCGTGAGGACGTGCATGGCCTGTTTCTGCGGCTTGTGCTAACGTTGGGAAAACTGGACAAAAATAAATATGAGTGCGGAGTTTTCTAAAATTGGCCTGATTGGCAAGTATGGCGACCCCAGTGTTGCAGATACCATTTTGCGTCTCAACGAGATCCTTACTGGTAAAAAGTGTCAGATCTGGCTGGAAGCCAATACGGCCAAAGCCATGCCGGAGCATAACCTGGCCATCGCTGATTTTGATGAAATCGGTGAAAAGTGCGATATGGCCATCACCGTCGGCGGTGACGGTACCCTGCTCCACAGCGCCCGCGAACTGGTCAATTACGACATCGCTTTACTGGGTGTCAATCTGGGGCGACTGGGATTCCTGGTAGATGTATCCCCTGATCAAATCGAGACGCAACTCGATGCGGTCATGTCCGGCGCCTATGTGGAAGAAAACCGAATTATGCTCACGGCAACCATCGAAAATGCCCTCGAGTCGGAGCCACGTGTCAGTGACGCTTTTAATGATGTGGTCATCCACAAGTGGGAAGTGGCCCGCATGATCGAGACCGAAACTTATATTGATGGACGCCTGCTCAACACCATGCGCTCGGATGGGCTTATTGTTTCAACACCAACCGGATCCACAGCCTATGCCCTTTCAGGAGGAGGTCCCATCCTGGCCCCCGATATGGATGCCCTGGTGATTGTCCCTATCTGCCCACACAGTATGAGCTATCGTCCCATCGTGCTCGATGGCGCCAGCAAGATTGAGGTGCTGGTACGCGACTATCCACACTCCCACGCACAGGTAACCTGCGATGGCCAGATCAACATGGGACTGGTGTCTGGTGATAAAATTTCTATCGAGCGAAGAAAGACGCGGATACGTATTATTCACCCGCCGGAACATGATCACTATCACGTACTGCGTGAAAAATTACACTGGAGTGAGCACCTGTAAATGCTGACACACATTCATATCGAGAACGAAGTACATGGACAAGGTGAGACCAGGGGGTCGAAAAGGCGGCCTGGGCCATGTACAAATATCGCGAGAGCACACGGGCGTGCGAAGCGATGGCGTGTGCGGAGAATTCAATAATGCTAACGCATATACATATTTGGAATTTCGCTATCGTCGAATCCCTCGACATCGAGTTCGAGACGGGACTCACTGTAATGACCGGCGAGACCGGTGCAGGTAAATCCATCCTGCTCGATGCGCTGGGACTGGCGCTGGGAGATCGTGCCGACACCTCAGTAATTCGTCATGGCACAGATAAAGCCGAGATCAGTGTCTCATTCAGTGTCAACGATGCTCCGCAGGCCAGCAGCTGGCTTGCCCAGCATGAAATGGAAAGCGAAGATGAGTGTATCATCCGCCGATCCATCAGCCGCAAGGGTGGCTCCAAGGCATTTATAAACGGTATCCCCTCCACTATTCAACAGCTAAAAGAGTTAGGTGAAATGCTGGTTGACCTGCATGGTCAACATGAACACCAGTCATTATTAAAATCCAAGGTACAACGCCAGTTACTGGATGATTACGCGGACCATGGTGACCAGGTTAAACAGGTCAGTCAGGCCTACCAGCATTGGCAAAGCTTGCAGGATGAACTGCAACGACTCAGTAACGCCCAACGCGATCGCAATGAAAAACTCGAACTGCTGCGTTACCAGGTCGACGAACTGGAAAAACTGTCTTTAACGGAAAACGAACTGCCTGAACTAGAGACGGAACATAAGAAACTGGCTAATGCCACCTGGCTAATCAGTACCTGCGAAAAGAACCTGCATATACTCGAAGACAACGAGCACGGGGCGATCAACAGCATGTTAAGTCATGCCAGTCATGATCTGCAGTCACTCTGTGAAACCGATGACACCCTCAAAGATGTGGCCGAGATGCTGGAGAGCGCCCTGATTCAAAGTCGTGAAGCCGCCAGTGAATTACGCAACTACATGGACAGGCTCGAGGTCGATCCGCAACGCCTGGAAGAACTCGAACAACGCCTGGCGACCATTACCGACCTGTCGCGTAAACACCATGTGCAGGCGGACGAACTTCCCGGCCTGTTACCCAGGCTACAGGATGAACTGGCCGGACTGGAAAATGCCGAGGGTCGTTTAAGCCACCTGGAAGCAGATATCGATAAGGCCGCCAATGATTACAAAAAACTGGCCCGCAAACTGAGCCAAAGTCGCAGCAAGGCGGCCAAAAGCCTGTCCAAAGCCGTCACCACGTCGATGCAGGAACTGGGCATGGAAGGTGGTCGCTTCGAGGTTGCCCTCAGCGACGAAGAAAACTTTACCGCACACGGCCTGGAAAAAATTGAGTTCATGGTCAGCGCCAATCCCGGTCAGCCACTCAAACCCCTCACCAAGGTGGCCTCCGGGGGTGAGTTGTCGCGGATCAGTTTGGCCATACAGGTTATTACCGCGCAGAACTCGCGCATCCCAACCTTGATCTTTGACGAGGTGGACGTGGGCATCGGTGGACGGGTGGCCGAGATCGTCGGACGCCTGTTAAGGGAACTGGGCCAACATCGCCAGGTGATTTGCGTGACGCATTTACCCCAGGTCGCTGCATTGGGGCATCATCACCTGCAAGTCAGTAAACAGAAAGCCACGGATACCACCATTAGCCAGATTGCGCACTTGCAGGCCCCGCAACGTGTTGAAGAAATTGCGCGCATGCTCGGTGGCATAGAAATTACCGAGCAAACCCTATCGCATGCCGAGGAAATGTTAAAAAAAGCCGGCAACGAATAACACATTCAGGCTAGGACCGTAACGTGTGCCTTACTCAGCCTCTTTCTGGCAGTCCGGGCAAATCCCGTAT
>JASFLL010000046.1:0-8045 GCA_050118115.1 Thioalkalispiraceae bacterium | reverse complement strand
AACCGGGTGTCGAAGCCGACTTTTCTATTACCTGCTGTGCTGGAGTTTTAGTTGCAGGCGATGCTGTCACAATCGGTGTCGTTTTCGAGGGTGTAGCTTTGGTCGATGTTGATGGTTCAGCTGGAGCGGCAGCCGTAGTTGTGGCAGCCTTGTCATCGGCGATCACGTAACTGTTGGGCTGATAAAATGACAGAGGTTGCCCTTCTAATCCCTTGCCCGGAAGTAACATGACCCTGACCTGTCCTTGCCCCTGGCCCATCAAGCCACCCGGGATAACAGCAATCAGCGAGGCATTTAAAATAGTCTTTTCACCGGCCTGATGAGTCAGGAACAAACGGATCTTGCCGTCCTGTACACCATCAGCACGGTACATCGCCTCTTTGAGTTTGGCATGAACCAGCAGGTTGGCGGAAATCATCGACATCGCCGAGTTGCCCTTACTCTTGACGTTGGACATTTCGATGTCGGTCATTTCCAGGTGAGAGGGAAGTTGTGGGCGTATTTTTGCTTTTAACTCCTCCTGAGAAGGCATTCCCGCTGGATCAGCAAGCGCGATACCGAACGGAATGCCTGTAGAAATAGAAATAAGTAACAGTAGTGAAAAAACAGAGTGTATTACTCGGAAGCAGGACCTCTTCATTTTATCCCCCCAATTTTCAGCACACTGCGAAAAATTCGCTGTGCGGGTGTCAATTCCGTTTTGCTTAGTTTTTGTCCTAAAATTATACCCGTTTTTCCCGTGCCGGGATCAATTTTTCGGCATTGCTCATTGTCAATCAGCACTCCATTGTTTCTCATGCTCTGCCCCCTTACAGGTCACTATTTCAACTTGTTCCTATTACGGGACGAACAGAATCTGAATTTTTCTGGATCCAGAATAAGATTTTTTAGAGATTGAATAAAAAATAGCCGGGGTCTGCCCACACCTGCCCCGGCTGTCATCTTTGCTATCCAGATTAATGGAAACAACGTGAGATCTGGAAGAAACCCGTTCCTGGGATGTAAGGCAAGCCCGCTTGTTTAACAAAGTTTGGCAAGGCGCCTGGTAACCAGGCATAGGCATCAATACAGGGACCTTCTTCCAGGGCCGGTGTCATGGTCGCATCCGTCACCATATCCTCAGGGGCCAGATCATAGCTTTCCTGTCCCGGCAGGCCATTGCTGTCATAGACACGCGAGACGGTCAGATTGATGCTCGCATCCGCATAAGAACTTGTGCGGACTTCACTGATTAAACGATCCTGTGCATCATATTGGGCATCAAAGACCGTCTCGACACTGCCATCATTGCCATAGTCGCTTTCACGCAGGTCCAGTTGTCCATCGGCACGCCAGCTATAGGTAATCTTCTCCGGTGTGCCACCCGCAGTATATATATCGATATCAGGCAAAAGTGCGGGCGTGTAGTGGAAACTACGGCTGGCAAAGAGTTGATTCGATGGAGTCTGGTACAGGTTCCAGGCTGTCATCAGTGTCCCCCCATAACTATACGTGAAATAAACACTATCAATCAGATTCCCCATAGCATCATAGGTGTTGTAGTCAGTATGTGTCAGCAGATCATTGGTATAGGTGTAGATCAATTTGATGTGCTCGTTGGTGTCATCAAAGGCGACCGAGGTCAACCGATCGTTGGTATCATAACCCAGCGTGATCACCTGTTGATCGATATCCTGGCCAAGGATATTAAACAGGTCCACGACACCATCATCGGTATAAGTATTGGTGATGGTGGTAGTGCGACCACTGCCATCATAAACAAATTCCGAGACCACATCCGGCACGCCGTTATTATCATAATCATATTCGATCGTTCTGACCCGCTGACTTATTGCCTGTGCATCGGTGACGATGATGGTCACGCTGTCGGTCGCGCTGACCCCGTCGCTATCGGTCACAGTCAGGGTGAACTGCAGGGTCTCGTTGGCACTGACCTGAGGCGCCACAAACATAGGATTCGCAATCGCTGGATCCGACAGGCTGACCGGGAGTCCACTATCCTGCGTCCAGCTAAACGTCACGGCACCTTCAATATCCGAGCCACTGCCAGCGAACTGCACCGTACTACCCTCCACCACGGTTTGATCCGGTCCGGCATTTGCCGTGGGCGGATTATTGGTGACCTGTGAATCGGCCACCGTGATCGTCACCGTGTCGGTGCTCGTCGCGCCGTCACTATCCGTAACGGTCAGCGTGAATTGCAGACTCTGCTGACTCATGACCTGGGGTGCCACAAACGTGGGATCCGAAACCGCCGGATCAGACAGGCTAACCGGACTTCCACTATCCTGATGCCAGCTGAACGTAACGGTACCCTCGGCATCTGTCCCCGTACCGGATAGCTGGACACTATCGCCTTCCGTGACAAGTTGATCGGTACCGGCATTGACCGTTGGCAAGGTGTTCCCTGTGCCACCTGCAGGTGGGTTGCCTCCACTGCCACTCCCGCCACCACCACAGGCAACGAGTGTCATGATGAGAGTAGTAAGAAACAGATTCCGAATCTGAAATAACGATTTATTCATGTGAATTCTCCCCAAGTATGAGTTGATGTAAGCCAGGACAAAACTGGTTACTATGGGGACGAACAAATATCTGAATATTTTTACTGCAGTTTGATTATTTCCAGTTACCCATCAGGATGAAGGGCGCCCAGAAGTAAGGATGTTGATAGGTATTGCCGGATGGATTTGAAATGGGCTGGCAACCCTGCGAATCCGTGCTGCGCATAGGCGCTACCTTGCCGTGGATAAAATCAAGTTGCGTCTGACGTAACGCTGCCGCCTTACTCTCGCCTTGTCGACGATATTGATAGAAACGTTGCATAAACACACCCGTACTGCAGTCAGCGACTGGCCAGAGTGTGGCAAGCACACCGCGGGCACCCTGGCGCTGTACCAGTGTAGCAAGCCCTTCCACTTCTCTGCCATCGGAAAGCGTTTCGGTCACAGCCGTCTCACAGGCTGACAACGTCAATAAATCTATATTTGAAAAATTGTAGTGGTCACTGCGGAGTGTCGCGAGACTCAGATGACTGCCATCACCCAACAACAGGAAAGAATCGGCCTCAGTGCCAGGCATGTACTTGTAGTGTGTTGCTATGTGCGTCACATTGTACCTGCCAGTTAACGAATTTTTTAACTGTTGGCTGGTAAATTTTTCATTAACGTAAATTTTTCCGGCAAAGGCACCGGTTGGGTCATCCCGCGTCTTTTTGATGATACTATCCAGCTCGTACGGCACCATGCGCAAGGGGGAAAACTCACCATATTGCTTACTAACACCCATCCCGGCAATCGTCCAGTCTGGTGCCACCTTATCCATCAATGACTGTCTGGCCGCTGCTGTATAATTGGCAACAGCAAAATGCTCGATCAAATATTGTTTACCGTCATACAGGGTCGCCAGTGGTATGTAACGCAAACTACCATTTTTATAAAAGATCAGCGTCCTGATGTGTAACCTCGCCAGGTCAGCTTGCAGTGGCTGTATTAACCACTTATATAGTTGCACTGCCGCCTGGTTAAGCTTCTGTTGATCACGTGCGGAAGTCAGATCGACTCGGGTAACCAGCTTACGATAGGTATTGATCGCCTGGTTGAATGTCATTGCGGTTATATCGACACGCCTGGCAATATTCTCATTCCGGGTACGCAAGATGATGCGTAAACTGCGTTGCAGGGGAAGAAAATGTACCAGCGCCACACCGCTTTCAAGCTGAGCACCGAGCTGCTGGTATTCCCGTGTCGTTACCTGCTCCGTCAACAGCTTGTCACCCGCAGATCGAAAGCTTTGCGTGATACCCAACAGGGTTGCCTGAAAGTCTTTTGCCAGCGTGGCATGCTGCACCTGCAATTGTCTGTAGCGTGCTTTGTCTTTTTCATTCAGTGTTGCCGGATCTGCTTTTTCAAACTCGGCCAGTTCCTTGCTTACCTCAGCCAGCATTTCTGTGGCACCAACCAGGCTCTGCTGAGACTGTTGTTCGATCGTGGTGTGTATCAATTGTTGTAGATGTGAATCAGCCTGTGCACTACGACGGATAAAATTGTAGTATTCCTCTTCCTTTAACATCGCCAACACCTGTTCTGCCTCAGGCAAGCGCCCCGCATCAATAAGCCAGCCGGCCAGGATTTCATAATTCTCCTGCTGACTGGCGATGAAGCCGGCCTGTAAGGATTTTTCCGTCTTGCTCAGGCCGCGACGTAAACCTTGTAATAGATTGATGCTCTGCTTGCCATAAAAAATTGCTTCCGCCAGGCTATCCTGTTGCCGGGTTATTTTTGCCATTAAGAAATAGGCATTGGCCAGATGATACGGTGCACGTTTATTTATAATAATCGCCAACGCCTGTGCTGCCTGGTTTTTGGCCTTGTTGTATTTGCCACGCGCATAGTACAACTCGGCCAGGTTCATCCGTGTATAGGCAACCATTGGATGCTGTGGGCTATATTCCTTACTGGTTTCGGCCAGGATCTGCTGATAGATACGCTCCGCTTCGGCAAAGCGGTTAGTTTTCATATAGGCGATTGCAAGATTGATGAGTACAAATTTTTTATCAATATAAAGCCTGTCTGGCCGTTGTATTTGTTGCATAAATAACGGTTTTGCCTGTTCCAGTAATTCAACGGCTGCCTGATAGTCTTTCAGGGCCAGATAGGTTTCTGCCAGACTGTTCTTGACATAAGCCGTAATCAGGTGGTCTTTACCATAGTGTGCAATATAAATTCGGTAGGCGCGTTGTTTCATTTCAAGCGCTTTACCATATACACCAAGCTGATTGTACAAACTACCCAGGTTCAACAGCACAAGCGCCACTCTTTCATCGTTTTCGCCATAACGCTGCTCAAGTGTGCGAAGCATTTCTTTATAGAGTTTTTCTGATTCAGCGAATTTGCCGGAGAATTGCAGCAGGTAAACATAGGTGGACAATTTCATCATTGACATATTAGCAACATCAACCTGGTCACTATCTTTTTGTGTTACTGCTTCTTTATAATAAGGTTCGGCCTTGGCCATATCCCCGGTGATAATATAAATATCTGACAGGGATTTCTTGACCCTGGTATAGCCATATTCTCCCGTCATCCCATACTTCTCATAAATACCGAGAATCTTCTTATATAATGCTTCCGCTTTCGAATAGGATTTGTCCATCTGATAAGAAAAAGCCAGATTGGTCATTGAGCTCAGGCGTGTTGGGTGATTTGGGCTATAGATCCGCTCATCGAAAGCCAAAACTTGCTGATTGGTAACTATCCATTCTGCGTTTCGATGCGACACCTGGTAAGCATAGGCCAGTTGACCAAGTATGCTACGAACTTTTCTATCATAGCCTCCCAGGAATTTCTTTTGTAACTCATACAGTCGCTGGTAGATATCAATCGCCTCTGCTGCACGTTGTTCTTCCAGGTATCGATCAGCAATCTTGAGCAGGGGACGTATTGCCTGCTTGTCAATTTGCTTATATGCCCGATAGCCGTCTTTTTTCTCAAGTTTGTCTGCAAGCTGAAAATAACCTGCAACTTCATCACTCTGTAATGAGTCTGCAGATTCGGCATGCGCGGTCGTCGCCACAGCCCAGATCAACACAAGCAGTAGCCGGATAACAAAGTTTTGGCTGGATGCTTTCATCATTAATAGGAAAGGTAAATCACGTCACGGATTGCTGCACATTGCGCATCCCTGCTATCCGACTGCGAATAAATACTGGAAGCAATCTCCTCTAGCCTGGGCAATTTCGCCTGTGCAAGTTTCTCAGACAGTTTTTTCCATGCCTGGCTCTGTTCATGCCAGTATTCTTGATCGAAGACTTGCTGTTTGCCTGATTGGTATTCCAGGCAGGCAAGATACATGACCCCCGTATTAATCCCCGTCAATTTTAATAAGCGGTTTTGTTGCTCGCACATCGTCGTATCTTTTGATTGACCACATGTTGGCAGTTTGTCAGGTAGGCTGGTCATGGCGGTAGTCCATTCGTTGTTCTGGTAAGTCCTGTTCTCAATGCCAAGACGAATACCATACTGTAGTGCCACTTTCTGTTGGTATGATAACTCCCCCCCGCGTGTCCGACTCATACTCTGATATGGCCAGTTGTAAGCAATGCCAGAATCGACAGGATCGCCCAGCGGGGTCCATGCTGTCTGTAACAACGGTAAAATCAGGACAATGAACATTGTCGCCAGCGCTGCAGTTAGCCCCCCACCTAATACCAACGGTAAAGGTTTTGACAAGCTCGATTTGAGCCTGGCAATCAGGACTATAAACCAGCTTTGTTTTTTCACCGCCTCCTCGGAAACAGTCGCTTCTGCTGCGATAATTTCGCGCCACAACTGGTAACAGTCAGGATCACGAGCCACATGAGACTTGACCTCCATGGCGCGTTTTTCATCAAGCCGACCTGCATGCCATTCCTGGATTTCCTGCAGTGTCGGTCTGGCACCCTGTGGTGAATCGACATCGGCCAACAGCGCCAGCATTATGGACAAGCGTTCTTCAGGTGTAAGATCCTTATCGTCATCACTTACCATATAACCAACCCAGGTTTAAAAACCAATATTCCATCAGAATTGTGACCGGGCAGACCATATAGATAGTGGACGTACCCAGCGTAGTATTTTTGCTCATGCTTCAACCACCCCGACTTCAATCAAGACGTGCCGCAGGCGCTTTAAAACATTTTTCAATAGCTTGCGTGCCTCCGCATCCGGTATATTGATCAATCGTGCCGCAGCGGAAACAGTCTGACCATCACTATACACCAGGCGCAATAGTAAACGCTCATCATCACTGATTTCACATTGACGGATTGATGTTATGACTTTATTTATCGTTTCTGTAGCATTGGCGGAGCTAACAACATTCTCCCCAAGGATAGCCCCAAACAGTGCGCTGGCATCCATGCCCTGCAAAATGAGCTCAGGTGAAGCCACATGATGGGATTGCGTATTAAGTAAATCTACCTCAGCCTGGGGATTATCAACCGAAACAATCTGACGCCACTGGCCACAATTGATAACACCTGCACGTACTTCTCGGATCACACGTTCAATAAATTCACGTGTGAATTGATAAAGGTTTGTCATTATCGAATGAATATCATTGACGGCACGCTGTTCCAGGCAAAGGAGTTTATAGATACGCTCATAGGCGGACCCTAAACGTTTGATCCATTCGGGTGGACGTGGATAACCCTCTTTCTTGCGTAAATAGTCTTCTAGCGTATTGCGAAATGCCGCCCGCAGATAAGCTTTGAGAGAGGCAGGTGGCTGCTCGAGTTCATTCAGTTTGATAGCCAGTTCCTGGCGGACTTCCTCCATCGTCTCAAGCGCCAGCTCGGAAGAATAAGGGATCCGTTTACGCACGATATTATTGAACTCACTGGTCCAATATTGCGTATAGATCACCTGCCACTCATTCCACTCGGGCTCCAACCCGTTCCCCCTTATTTATTAATCATCTACAAATAATACTGTAAAAAAACAATTTAGGGCATTCCATATTCTGAACCTGCACATTACTACCATTGGTTTTTGTTTTATTATATTGAATATAGTACCTGAAAATAGAACTTATGGAAGAGGGTTCCCTTCACAAGAGTGTTTAGCGCTCTAATTAGCAATCTCCTGTGCTTAAGCAATATACGTGATCAGACATTCATTATTTGAAGCGGCCTTTTCACAAAAGCGCTTCAAGCCTTCAAAATAATCTTTTATATATTCTCTGTCCTCATCTGTATCTTCAAAAGTTGGATATATCTCTTCGCCCTGCTGCAACATGGATTCATATTTAGAAAGCAACTTCTCAACTGATATATTTTTCAAGTCATCAAAAATCAGTTTAACTTCTTTTTCATCAAAATATCTCGCCGGACCATAACCCATATCTTCTTCAGAAACGGGTGTTCCACCCACAATCAGCGCACCCGCATTCGAAGATACCTCCCACACGGCACCATTCAACATGTAATGAATTGCATGCCAGGCTTTATCCAGATCATATTCATTAGCCGCATTATCTTCATCAAATAATGTATCAGCCAAATTCCC
>JASFLL010000045.1:0-8066 GCA_050118115.1 Thioalkalispiraceae bacterium | reverse complement strand
AAACTGGCCCAGTGAACGGCAATCAGAAACCAGTTCACGTTCACCCTGGACAACATGGATGGTCATACCGGTTTGCCCATCCTTGAATGTTGTAAAATCCTGGGCACGTGCAACGGGAATGGTTGTATTACGTGGAATAATCTTTTCTACGAGCCCACCCATGGTTTCCAGCCCAAGGGATAAAGGGATGACATCTAACAGCAGCAGCTCATCATCGGGTTTATTACCGGCTAACACATCGGCCTGGATGGCAGCGCCAATCGCAACGACTTTATCAGGATCAATATCCGCCATTGGCTGTTGTCCAAAAAACTCGGCGACTTTTTCGCGTACACGTAGTGTTCGGGTTGAACCACCGACCATGACGACAGCCTTGACCTCATCTATCTGGATTTGTGCATCGCGCAGTGCGCGTCGGCAGGTAATCAGTGTTTTCTGGATAAGCGGGTCAATCAATCGGGCCAGTTGTTCCCGATCCAGACAACCTTGCCAGTGACTCCCATTCTCCTGCTGAATATTGAGTTCCACAGTTGTTTGGGTCGCCAGCGCTTCCTTGGCATCTCTTGCCGCACGTAACAATCGTCGAATCTGGCCATGACTGGTGTCATCTTCGATACCTGCCTGCTGCATAATCCAGCCAGCGATCGCATGATCAAAGTCATCACCACCCAGAGCTGTATCACCCGCGGTGGACAGAACTTCGAATACTCCCTTGTTGAGTCTTAATATCGAAATATCAAACGTACCACCACCCAGGTCATATACAGCCGTGATACCTTCAGCACTTTCGTCCAGTCCATAGGCGACTGCTGCAGCGGTAGGCTCATTCAACAGTCGCATAACATTCAGACCTGCCAGTTTACCGGCATCCTTGGTGGCCTGGCGTTGGGCATCATCGAAATACGCGGGTACCGTGATCACCACGCCTGTTAATTCATCGCCCAGGGTTTTTTCTGCACGATCCTTTAACACTCGCAGTATATCGGCAGAGACTTCAATCGGACTTTTTTCACCTGCGACGGTTTTAATTCTGGGTACAGCGGTATTGGTCTGCACAAAATCATAGGGCAAACGCTTACCGAAGTGTTTTACGTCTTCAATACCCCGCCCCATAAAGCGTTTTACCGAGGAAATCGTATTCATGGGATCGATTGAGGCTTCCTGCCTCGCCGCCTCACCCACTACAGGATTTTGCTCATTAGCAAGATATCGCACCACAGAAGGTAAGAGGTGTTCTCCATGTTCATCAGGCAATGTATCTGCCTGTCCACTCCGGACAGTAGCTACCAAGGAGTTAGTCGTACCCAGATCAATCCCTGCCGCCAGACGACGTTCATGGGGTTTGGTCGATTGACCAGGTTCACTGATTTGTAGCAATGCCATATGAATATCTTTGTTTAGACTTGTCTTTCTTTAAAGGGCGTCCGCCAGATCCTGCTCAAGAGTTTCACATTCATGCATTAACTTTTCCAGGAATTGAAGTTTTTGAACCTGCATTTTAGCAGTTTCGAACTCTTTGGAAGCGATTAAATTTCCCAGATGCTGAAACATATTATTCTGCTTTTGCTGAATAGTATGCATCAATTCATTTATGCGTGAAAAAGGATCATCCTCTTGTTTTACTTCAGCTACGGCTTCTCTCAATTCCATTTGTTCCATTAAGAATGCCGGGTCCATGGTGGTCTCTTTTTCATCATCGAATTCAATACCATTGAGTTGCAGGATGTATCGCGCTCGTTTCAAGGGTGACTTCAGCGTATTCAGTGCTTCATTGATAAGCGCTGCTTGCTGTACTGCAAGGCGCCGATCACGATCGCTACCACTTGCGTAACGGTCTGGATGGACGGTTTTTTGAAGTTCGCGATATCTTTCTGTCAGAGATGATGTGTCGATTTTAAAATCGACTGGCAGGCCAAATATTTCAAAATAATTTTGCGTTAACTCCACGGCCATGATTGCTGCAACCTCTAGACCGTGAAGCTCTCACCACAACCACAAGTATCTTTCTCGTTTGGATTGTTGAACTTAAAACCTTCGTTGAGCCCTTCTTTGGTAAAATCTAGTTCAGTGCCATCCAGGTAAATTAAACTCTTGGCATCAACAAAAACCTTTACACCTTGTGATTCGAATACCTCATCGCCTTCTTCAGAACCATCAGCAAACTCAAGTACATAAGCCATACCTGAGCAACCTGTAGTTTTAACGCCCAGACGTAGCCCTTCACCTTTACCACGGCTGGCAAGAAAATCCTTGACGCGTGTTGCTGCCGCTTCTGTCAAAGTAATTCCCATCAAACTCAACCTCTAGGCGCTTTTCTTTTCTTCCTGAGCATTTTTGCCCTTGTAATCAGAAATAGCTGCTTTGATTGCATCTTCAGCCAATACTGAGCAATGGATTTTCACAGGAGGCAATTCCAGCTCTTCAGCGATTTCGGTATTTTTGATTTGCGCCGCTTCATCCAGAGTCTTACCTTTTACCCATTCGGTCAAAAGTGAGCTGGAGGCAATCGCAGAACCACAACCGTAGGTCTTGAACTTGGCGTCTTCAATTATGCCATTTTCACCAACTTTAATTTGTAAGCGCATAACATCACCACACGCAGGTGCACCAACCAGACCGGTTCCCACATCCTGAGCATCCTTATCCATATTACCTACGTTACGAGGATTTTCGTAATGATCGATAACCTTATCACTGTATGCCATGACTTACCTCTTTAATAATTATCAGATGATACTTCCAACTATTGAGTGAGTGGCCGTATTAATGTGCCGCCCATTCAATCGTGTTCAAATCAATTCCGTCTTTGTACATTTCCCAGAGCGGGGAGAGTTCACGTAGCTTCTCGATGTTCTTGCGAATCGCATCGATAGCAAAATCAACTTCTTCTTCAGTTGAGTAACGACCCAGAGTAAAACGAATTGAACTGTGTGCCAGCTCATCTGATCGTCCCAGGGCACGTAGTACATATGAAGGCTCAAGCGATGCAGAGGTACAGGCAGAGCCTGATGAAACTGCCAGATCTTTCAACGCCATTATCAACGACTCACCTTCAACGAAATTGAAACTAATATTCAGATTATGAGGAATACGATGTTCCATATCACCGTTAATATAGACCTCCTCAATATCTTCAAGTCCTTTTAACAAACGATCGCGAAGCATGCGCACGCGTTCGTTATCAGCTGCCATTTCTTCTTTGGCTAAACGGAACGCTTCGCCCATACCCACAATCTGGTGGGTTGCCAGTGTCCCTGAACGCAGGCCGCGCTCGTGTCCACCACCATGCATTTGTGCTTCAAGGCGTGCTCGTGGTTTACGGCGAACGAACAGGGCACCAATACCCTTGGGGCCATAAATCTTGTGCGCGGAAAATGACATTAAATCTACGTTTAAGTCAGCCATATCAATGGGCACTTTACCGGCACTTTGCGCAGCATCAACGTGGAACATGATTTTGCGTTCGCGCGTGATGTCTCCAATCGCCTTGATATCCTGGATCACACCAATTTCATTATTAACATGCATAATACTGACCAGTACGGTGTCATCCCGCAATGCGGCCTTGAGCTTATCCAGATCGATCAGACCATTCTCTTCCGGATCAAGATAAGTGACCTCATAACCTTCTCGTTCAAGTTGTCGGCATGAATCCAGTACCGCCTTGTGTTCAGTCTTGCAGGTAACGATATGTTTGCCCTTTTTACTGTAAAAATGAGCGGAACCTTTAATCGCAAGATTGTCAGATTCCGTTGCTCCAGAAGTAAAAATGATTTCTTTCGGGTCAGCGTTGATAAGAGCAGCAACATTGGCCCGTGCTTCATCAATCAATTTCTCAGCATCCCATCCATAAACGTGAGAGCGTGACGCTGGATTGCCGAAATTGCCTTCTAACGTAAGACATTGACACATCTTTTCAGCAACACGCTCGTCCACAGGCGTAGTAGCCGAATAGTCAAAGTATACGGGTGTCTTCATATGTTTTGTTTCTCTCTTGCTGATTAGGAAACAGCAGCTGTTTCGCGTTCAACTTTCTCAATATTGACCTTGTGACTACCGTCCTGACGGGCCGCCACTTCCTGGATTGTCTGGCGACTGACCAGATTACCCAGGCTAATTCCACTCAGGAACTGGTAAATCTGATCGCTTAGCTCTGTCCAGAGGTCATGGGTCAGACAACGCTCGTCGTCCTGGCAATTGCCCAGTCCACCACACCGAGTCGTCTCGAGTTTCTCATCGACGGCGATGATAACATCTGCGACCGGGATCTCATCAGGTATGCGACTGAGGCGATATCCACCACCGGGACCGCGGGTGCTGTCCACTAACCCCTTTCGACGGAGTTTGGCGAATAATTGCTCAAGATACGACAGAGAGATACCCTGACGTTGTGAAATGTCAGCTAGGGTAATTGGACCATCTTCATAATGAAGGGCCAAATCCAGCATTGCGGTTACCGCGTAACGGCCTTTAGTTGTAAGTCTCATTGCGACATCCTAAGTAATTTAGTAATCTATGAATTACCGATATGAATGCCATGTAGTATACATATCCGAGTAAAATAGTCAAGTAAATATCCAAGTAATTTACTCAACTAATATCCCCGCCCGATATAAGTCTAAATTATCCCAGACAGCCTGACTTACACTATCCTACTGATTTTCCTCAGGTTCTTCTTCCAGTTTATTCTGGTAGGGTTTACGGCTCACAATGTCACATGGGCCGAGATCAGGTAATTTTACCTCATCGATCTCCATCCCCAGTGATTTGATTGACTGACACATATTCTGCATCTGCTCATCCATGGCGTGCACATGGTCCAGCAGTGCATCAATAGCATTGGCAACAGGGTCCGGCATGTCCTTGGTCGTTCCATAGGCATCGAAACCAATTTTCTCGGCAAAGGCTGCGCGACGCTCATGTCCTTCCCTGACCTCTTTGCGAGCCACCATTCGGCCTGGAACACCGACCACGGATGCACCTGGATTGACATCTTTTACGACAACGGCATTCGATCCGATCCTGGCACCTTCTCCAATATTGATGGGTCCAAGCACTTTGGCACCAGCACCCACGACCACATTGTTAGCCAGTGTCGGGTGCCTTTTGCCTTTATCCCAGCTGGTTCCACCTAAGGTAACCCCATGGTAGAGAGTTACGTCATCACCGATCTCTGCTGTTTCACCGATAACCACTCCCATCCCATGATCGATAAAAAATCGCCGCCCAATCACCGCACCGGGATGGATTTCAACGCCTGTTAACCAGCGTGAAAAGGTCGATAACCAGCGCGCCAGCCATTTTAACTTCCACTTCCAGAGTCGGTGACTGATACGATGATAAATTACCGCATGCACTCCCGGATAGGTGGTCATCACCTCGAAGCGGTGCCTTGCCGCCGGGTCGCGATCAAATACACAATCGATATCTTCAAGGATTCTGAACTTACTCATTCTTTCACCATAGAGTTGATAAGCCCTTATTTCAATTCTTTTTTTTCGGGGCCTCGGCCGCCGCCAGGATCCCGCGCAGAATATTCATTTCCATCTTGTCCGGTTGGGCGCGATTAAACAGGCGGCGAAGTCGCCGCATCAGCTGCCGAGGGTTTTCCGGATCAAAAAATCCAATGGTCGCCAGGGCCTGTTCAAAGTGACGATACAGACCTTCCATGTCCTCAGCCGTCGACAGGGGATAGTCATTACCCACCTGCAATTTTTCCTGTTTCGCTTCACGCATGGCCATATGGATTTCATAGGTCAATACCTGCACAGCGGCAGCGAGATTCAGCGAGCTGTAATCCGAATTAGCCGGTATGTGTACTAATAGATTACAGCGTTCCAGCTCTTCATTAGTCAGTCCGGAATGCTCACGCCCAAAGACCAGGGCCACTTTCCCCTGCCCCGACTGTTGAACCAGACTCCGGGCACATTCCCGCGCATCGACCAGTGGCCAGGGAATGGCGCGTAAGCGAGCACTCGCACCTGCGACCAGCTGGCAGTCTGCAATCGCGCTATCAAGAGTATCCACCACTTCAGTTGCCTCGAGAATATCCAGGGCACTGGATGCCCTTGCCCTGGCCTTGCCACTGGGGAATTCGGCCTCGGGGGAGACCAGCACCAGATCCGACAAACACATATTCTTCATCGCTCGGGCAACACCGCCAATATTGCCCGGGTGAGTGGTACCCACTAACACCACCCTGATATTGTCATAACTCAATATTTCTATCCTTTTATACGGGCCAATCCCAGCCCGGTTAATACCACTTTGTTCTGCATACTGTTAGAATGCGCCTCCGCTCAAATGCGGTTGTTCTTTAATAGTCTCGTCGAGGTTTGTTCATGAATGCAATGCTTAATATTGCTATCCGCGCTGCTCGCAAGGCAGGTGATATTATTGCCCGATCCTGCGATCAATTGGGAAGTTTAACCGTCACCACTAAGTCCAAGAATGATTATGTCAGCGAGGTGGACCAACGTGCTGAACAGGCCATCATCGAGACGCTTGCCAAGGCCTATCCTGATCACAGCATTCTGGCTGAGGAAAGTGGCCAGCACAGTGGCAATGAATTCGAATGGATCATTGACCCCCTCGACGGCACCACCAATTTCCTGCGCGGTATTCCCCAGTATGCTGTTTCTATTGGTTTACGTCATAAAGGCAAATTCCAGCAGGCCGTGGTCTATGACCCCATCAAACAGGAACTGTTTACAGCAAGTCGTGGTGAAGGCGCACAACTCAATAACAAGCGTATCCGGGTCAGTCAGTGCAAAGGTATTGACGGCGCCCTTTTCGGTACCGGTATCCCCTTTCGGGAAGGCCACCTGGATATTCTGGATGACTACCTGGGCATGATGCAGGCGCTGATACCAGGCAGCGCAGGCATTCGGCGTGCCGGTTCCGCCGCCCTGGACCTGGCCTATGTCGCGGCCGGGCGGTTTGATGGCTTTTGGGAGTATGATTTGAATCAGTGGGATATGGCTGCCGGTGTCTTACTGGTGGAAGAAGCCGGGGGACTCGTTAGCGACTTCAGCGGCGGCTTTGAATTCATGGAATCCGGCAATATCATTGCGGCCACGCCCAAGCTTTTCAAAGAGATGCTCAAGATCATCCAGCCTCGTTACAGGAAGAAACCATAAAATAATAATGGTGAATGTCTACCATCAAGTTCCGGGATCTCCGGACGCTACTGCCCATAACAGCAAGGATTTTTATTAGCAAAGCAGGCTTAAGGGCAAGACCTATGAAGAAAGTCCCCTCACAGGGAAGTAAAGTGCTGGAATTGACAATGCGGGACGCTATGGACGGTCTGGCAGACTCAGCGACGTATTTTGCTTATCGTTCAAACCCTGATGTTCTGGAAATCTTATCCATCGAGCCGGCAAAAACACTGAACTTCGACAAAAAACCCGCAAAAGTAGTTCATGTAAGACCGGGCCCGGATATCGCGGAATACCTGATCCAGCGTGAGTTGGAACTGGAACGAGTAAGTTCTAACTGTCCCTGACCACAGCGAGATTCAAACCACACAGTCCCCAAATAACCTTGCAACTCGCAAAGTTTTAAAACTAGAACATTCTTTAACCAGCATTGACCTGTCTGACATATTCATGTCTAATCGAACGAGTACCAGAGCATTTATGTGGATATTGAACTGCTATGAAACGTATTCTGCTGACATTTCTCGTTCCCCCTGTTGCCGTATGCCGTTATGGCTGCGCCGGTTGCTGTGCAGCCCCAATTGGCGTGATGTGGATTGCGGGGATCGTGGGCATTATTTACGGCTTTGCAGGCGGGCCGGCGGATACCGACACAGTCAGCTGGGCCACAGTTGGACTTGGCATCCTGCTATGGATGATCGCAGTGGTATGGGGGGTTACGGTCGTGCGCGGTGTCAATGACGACAAGGCCGACCCCAAGTGCCAGCAAAAGAGAAGCACTTTATGCAGCATCGTCAAAAGTGATGATGATAGCGATCCGATGTCAGATATCAAAAATCTGACACGATAATTATTTTTTTAAATTTAACCGGGGTAGGAACATGGGCGAAGTCATCGACTTTCCAG
>JASFLL010000044.1:0-8071 GCA_050118115.1 Thioalkalispiraceae bacterium | reverse complement strand
GATCATACCTTCATGTGTTCTGATCAGATCGACAGCAAAAAATTCATCGAAGAAGTGGGTCTTGGCACGGATATTCTGCTGATACAGGCTGTGCAATATCGCATGACCTGTCCTGTCTGCAGCCGCACAGGTACGGGCAGCCTGTTCACCACCGAAGTTTTGACTTTGACCGCCAAATGGCCGCTGATAGATTTTTCCGTTATCCAGGCGTGAGAAAGGAACGCCCTGGTGTTCCAACTCATAAACGAGGTGCGAGGCAGCGCGACACATATATTCAATCGCATCCTGGTCACCTAAATAGTCGCTGCCTTTAACCGTATCGAACATATGCCAATGCCAGTTATCCGGACTCACGTTCGCCAGGGCAGCATTCATTCCTCCTTGCGCCGCCACAGTATGTGATCTTGTTGGAAATACTTTTGAAACAACCGCTACTTTCGCTTCGGCCTGAGAAAGCTGTAACGATGAACGTAATCCACCTCCGCCTGCGCCAATCACGAGTACATCAAATTTACGTCTGGCTATATTCATACACGAACCACGCTATACAAGATCATGCTGACCCATACTCCCAGACCAATCAACAAGGCAGTCACTATCGTCCACAGGAAAAAACGTAATGCTGACCATTTAATGTAGTCAATTAAAATATCGCGCACGCCAACCCAGGCATGATATAAAATAGAAAAGAAAAAGATTAATGTTGCAATATTTGCGACGGGATGAACAAATAATCTTTGCCAGCTTATGAAATCATCGACTGCCTGATTTATAAAATAAATACTGAAGCTTATGGCGTACAACAGCATATAAATCGCGGTGAGACGCTGTAATAACCATGTCCGCATCCCTTGCGCACGCCAACTCATAGCCAGATTAAATACCCTGTGATAATGAAGATACCAACACCTGACAGGTTAACAAGCCATGCGAATATCTTAGCGGCTGATAACGAGGTGGCGATATCGACTTCGGTTAACAGAAAACGTATTCCTGCCAGCATATGGTGCGCAATGGCCCATGCCAGTAAAGTTATCAAAATTTTAAATGGAACTGAGTGAAGTAATGTTTTGAGATCAGCAAAACTTGCCGCATCACGCACGGACAGGCTGAAGCAATAAATAAAAATCGGAACAGCCAGGAACAACAAAGCACCGGAGACCCTGTGAGCAAAAGAATTTACCCCTGTCACTGGCAAGTGAATACGTAAGAGGTTGAGAAATTTGGGTCTTTTTTGCTTTGTTATCATTGTTTTATAGTGTAGCCCAATTGCATCGTACGTCCAATCAGATACAATCGTAGCCCGATTCAACAGCTATCTAGCTGTGTAACTTAATCTCACAGAGCGGTAGAAGACATGCAAAACGACTGGCGGACTTTCCTTTCTCAATATGGTGCAGAAATTGATGAGCATGGAAAAATAAATTTTTCCGGCAATGCACAGCAAGAGATTTCCATGGTTAACAAACATTGTCTTTTGTCATCTTTAGAACTGGGAATCATCCATGTCACCGGAAATGACGCACAGACATTTCTACAGGGCCAATTCAGCAATGATATCAATCTGCTTAGTCCTGACAGTTGCCAGATTACAGCCTACTGTAATCCTAAAGGTCGTATGCTCGCCCAGTTTTTAGTAATACCCGCTGCGGATGGCTATTTTTTAATCCTGCCATCTGCACTCATGCAAAAAACAATCATACGATTACGAATGTTTGTGCTCAGAAGCGAGGTGACCCTCGCGGACGTAAGTAATGAACTGGTATGTTTTGGCCTTATTGGCGATCAATCCTTAGTCGAACTTACAGGTTTACCTCAAAATGATTACGAATTAACCAAATTTGGTGAATTACTTGTCACGAAGATTCCGTCTCTACCAAATCGTTATCTGCTACTCGGTCCTGTAGAGGCGGCAACGAATTTTGCCAACAGCCAGATCGGACACTGTAAGCTGGTTAGTAACCATGTATGGAACTGGCTGGATATTCAGGCGGGGATCCCCAGTATCCAGGCTGAAACGGTAGAAGAATTTGTCCCCCAGATGCTCAATCTTGAGCTGATTGGCGGGGTCAACTTCAAGAAAGGCTGCTATCCGGGCCAGGAAATTGTCGCGAGAATGCACTATCTGGGCAAACCTAAACGCAGAATGTTTAAATTGCACACAGACACCACCGCCGTCCCCTCATCAGGAGATGATCTCTATTTGAAAGGTGGAGATGGCCAGTCTGCTGGTAAAGTGGTCATTGCAGAGCCTGCTCTCAATAAAGGCACTGATTTACTTGCGGTTATACGGCTTAATCATGCCGGCAGTGAGGCTTTATGCCTTGGCTCCGAAGATGGTCCGCTGCTCAAATTCGAAAACCTGCCCTATTCGCTGGACGCTGATTGAACGCTCAGAACTCGCAAGATTTTCCTTAACTAAAACACGATCCTTGCCGATACCCCTGTTAACTTAAACCGGGATACAGAGGAATATTGTGTTTAATCAGCTCGAAGAAAAACTCCTAGACAAGCTATTTACTGACCTTGATAGCGACAAGCTCGTGTTGCCTACCTTGCCGGAAGTAGCATTGCGGGTTCGCGAAACCCTGGAAGATGAGGATGCTGGGATGAGTGATGTTGCCAAGGTGATCACCAGTGACACCGCGTTATCAGCAAGATTAATCCAGGTGGCTAACAGCCCCTTACTCCGGGCAGCCCGCGCGATAGAATCAGTAGAGGCCGCTGTCACTCGCATGGGCGGGGATATGACCCGTAACCTGGTGACCAGCATCGCCATGGAACAAATGTTCCAGGCCACATCTGATGCAACCGACAAAAGACTGCGTAAACTCTGGGAACATAGCACCCAGGTTGCTGCACTCTCGCATGCCCTTTGTAGTCAATTTACCAAATTGAAGCCCGACCAGGCATTACTGGCCGGTCTGGTACATGATATTGGCGCCTTACCGATCTTAACCATGGCTGAGGATGTTCCCGAATTACTCGATGACGAAGCCCTGCTTGACTCAATCATTCAGAAAGCCCACTGCACGGTTGGTGAGGCAATCCTGAATAAATGGAATTTCTCAGATGAAGTTATTGCCGTCGCTGCCGAACATGAAGACATAACACGCGATCACTCTGGTGATGCGGATTATGTTGATATCATTATCGTAGCCAATATCGAAAGTTATATGGGAACCAATCATCCGTTGACCCAGCTCGACCTCAGCACAGTTCATGCATTCAGCAAATTAGGACTGGAGCCGGAATCCGAGATGGTCGACGTTGAAGCAGTACAGGAAACAAGGGCCGCGCTTGGCTAACAGTTAATACGTTCTGTTTCAAAATAACAATAAATAACAAGTAAAAAGGCACATCAGTTTGATGTGCCTTTTTTATATGAAAGATTCAATATTTATTATTCCCGACGCATATGGGGGAATAGCAGAACATCACGTATGGAAGGCGAATCAGTAAATAACATCACCAGCCTGTCAATACCAATCCCCTCTCCAGCTGTAGGTGGCATTCCATGTTCGAGTGCCGTAATATAGTCCTCATCGAAGAACATGGCTTCGTCATCACCCGCCTCCTTCTCTTCGACTTGCGCCTTGAAACGTTCTGCCTGGTCTTCTGCGTCATTCAATTCAGAGAAACCATTAGCGATTTCACGGCCGCCGACAAAAAATTCAAATCGATCGGTCACGAAAGGATCTTCGTCGTTACGGCGTGCCAATGGAGAGACTTCTGTCGGATAGGCCGTAATAAACGTCGGATCCATCAAACGATGCTCGACTGTTTTTTCAAATATCTCTATCTGGATTTTACCCAGGCCATATGAATCTTTTAATGCAATCTCAAGTCGCCTGGCAATAGCACGTGCTTGCTCTAAGTCATCCAGCTCTTCGGGCTTGATATCCGGGTTAAAGTGTAAAATGGATTCTTTTACAGTCATCCTGACAAACGGTTTACCAAAGTCATATTCGTCCCCCTGGTAAGGAATCCTGGTTTTACCAACAATTTCCTTAGCAATAGAACGAAGCATCTCTTCAGTAATATCCATAAGATCATGATATGTCGCGTAAGCTTCATAGAATTCGATCATGGTAAATTCAGGATTATGCCGTGTCGACAGCCCTTCATTACGGAAGTTTCGATTTATCTCAAAAACGCGCTCAAAACCACCTACTACCAGACGCTTTAAATATAGTTCAGGGGCAATTCGCAAATACAGGTCCATATCCAGTGCATTATGGTAGGTAGTAAATGGTCGTGCTGTTGCCCCACCAGGTATTACCTGCATCATCGGGGTCTCAACTTCAAGAAATCCTCGTTCCGTCAGGAACTGACGAATATGGGTAATAATCTTGGATCGCATCTGGAATGTCTTGCGCGATTCGTCATTCATGATTAGATCGAGATAACGTTGACGGTAGCGAGTTTCCTGATCACTCAAGCCTTTAAATTTTTCAGGTAATGGTCGCAGAGATTTTGTTAACAAACGGATTCTTTCAACTCTGACTGACAACTCCCCTGCATTGGTCTTCATCAATACGCCTTCAGCACCAATGATGTCACCTAAATCCCATTTCTTGAAATGATCGTTATAAAACCCTTCGGGTAATTCATCACGCTGGACAAAAAGTTGAATTCGACCTGACATGTCCTGAATAGTGGCAAATGTATTCTTACCCATCACACGCTTCAACATCATACGCCCTGCCACGCTGACGCGCACTTTTAGTGTCTCCAGATCTTCTTTACTTTTTTCGCCATATTCTGCATGCAATTCCCCGGCTATTACGTTACGGCGAAAATCATTAGGGAAAGCAACCCCTTCTTCACGCATAGCCTTTAGCTTTTCACGACGTTGCGCAATCAATTTATTTTCATCTGCTGGTGTAATGTTGTCGCTATCTGACATATCCGTTCCAAAATTATAATAAGTTAACCGTCAATCATTGTTATTTATAAGCCACTTTTCAAACTGGCCTCAATAAAATCATCAAGATCGCCATCCAGCACAGCCTGAGTGTTAGTTTTCTCGATACTCGTGCGTAGATCCTTAATTCGTGATTGATCCAGCACATAAGATCTAATTTGACTTCCCCAGCCAATATCAGACTTTGTTTCTTCCATTGCCTGCAGTTCCGAGTTACGTTTTTGTAACTCTAACTCATATAACTTGGCCTTCAATTGCTTCATTGCCTGATCTTTATTCTGATGCTGAGAACGCCCATTCTGACACTGGACCACGACACCAGTTGGTTCATGTGTTATGCGCACTGCGGAATCGGTTTTGTTAACATGCTGTCCTCCCGCACCACTGGCACGGTACGTATCGATTCTTAAATCTGCTGGATTTACTTCTATCTCGATTGAATCGTCAATTTCAGGTGATACAAATACCGAGGCGAAAGAAGTATGGCGTCGATTCCCTGAATCAAATGGTGATTTCCGAACTAATCGGTGGACCCCGGTCTCTGTGCGCAACCAGCCAAATGCATAGTCACCAATAATATGTACAGTTGCACTTTTGATCCCAGCCACTTCACCTGCAGAGGCTTCGATTAACTCAACTTTAAAACCATGCGCTTCCCCCCAACGCAGGTACATTCTAAGTAACATCTCCGCCCAGTCCTGGGCTTCAGTGCCACCTGAACCAGCCTGGATATCAAGATAAGCATTATTCGCATCTGTTTCGCCGGAAAACATTCGCTCAAATTCCAGGCGTTCCAGTAGCTTTTCCTGACTATCGAGATCTTCAGCAACCGATTGCAGAGTGTCCTCATCATTCTCTTCTACAGCTAATTCAATAAGATCAGCCGCATCGGACAGTCCCTGTGTAAGCGTAGATAGCGTTTCGACGACGTTCTCAAGGCGGGCGCGCTCTCTGCCTAATTCCTGAGCACGTTCAGGTGTATCCCAGATAGATGGGTCTTCCAGTTCTCGGACTACCTCATCCAGGCGTTCGCGTTTAGTGTCGTAGTCAAAGATACCCCCTCAGGGCAGCGCTTCGTCCCTGCATATCTTTAAGGCGGGTTTGTATTACACCGGTTTCCAACATGCTATTTTAATCTTGTTCATCAATAAGTTTATCGTAGCCGCGTATCTTACTCCAGACATGGGCACGCGTCATTGAAAAATTACCTGTATATTATCCAGATAATATGTCTCCAGGGTAAAACTTCCGTGAAGACAATCAGCAAACAGGTAATCAGTCTGTACGGCTGGTAATTTCCAGCAGGTGATAACCAAATTGCGTTTTTACGGGTCCAAGCACTTTATTAATTTCACCACTAAAAACAACATCGTCAAATTCTTTTACCATTTGGCCAGGCGTAAATTCGCCCAGATCGCCACCGCGTTCACCTGATGGGCAATCGGAGTATTCCTTGGCAATAGCCGCAAAATCAGCACCAGCTTCAATTTGCTTTTTCAAATCTTCACATTGTTCTTCTGTTTGTACCAGAATATGTCGCGCACTCGCTTTCGCCATTATCATTCTCCTGTAGCAGAACTTTTAAAAGAAGCAAATAGTCACAAATTTGCGAGTCAACGTCAATTTTATTTATTGTTTATTATTTTATGATTGAACCGGCTCAATGTAATCAATTACAAGTTGTGCAGTTCTGTTACCGTTGTATTCATTTATATCCAGCTTATAAACGAGATCTACGTGACTTACCTGTTGTGGCCAATCCTTGTCGGTGGTACGAAATGCAATTGCATCGATATAGTCATCACCAGATTTGAGCAGTAACTTCAAATGATGTTCTCCTACAATCTTGTATTGTACAGTCTCGAACCGCCCCTCAAATTGCGGTTCGGGAAAACCCTGCCCCCAGGGTCCAGCAGCCCGTAGCATTTCCGCCATTTGAAGATTCATTTCATCTGAATTCAAATTGCCATCACAATGTATTGTTTGTTGCAATGCATCATCATCAAGTAAATCATTAACAACTTCAAGAAACGCTTCGGTGAATTTTGAAAGGTCTGCTTCTTTAATGGTAAGCCCTGCAGCCATAGCATGACCGCCAAATTTGGAGAGAATATCAGGATATTTTGTTGCGACACGATCCAACGCATCGCGGATATGCAGACCTGGAATAGATCGCGCAGAACCTTTAATCAATCCATCACTACTTAAAGCAAATACAATGCTTGGGCGATGCAGGTATTCTTTTATCCGGCCAGCCAGAATGCCAATCACGCCTTCGTGAAACTCGGGATCAAATAGACATATGGCACTCGGTATCTCACCAGAGCTCTGTGTCAAAAGAGCTTCAATATGTACATCAGCCTGTTCTCGCATGGTATTTTCAATATTGCGACGTTCACGATTAAATTTATCAAGCCGCTGTGCCTTTTCTATTGCAGCCTGTTTGTCGTCTGTTAACAGACAATCGATTCCAATACTTATATCATCCAGGCGACCTGCGGCATTTAACCTGGGCCCCACACAAAAACCAAGGTCAGCGCTGACAACTTTCTTTTCATCGCGTCCGGCAACCTTCAATAAAGCTCGAATACCAGCACATGCCCTGCCGGCACGCATTCTGGCAATACCCTGGGCGACCAGTATGCGATTATTATGATCAAGTTTAACCACGTCGGCGACGGTACCCAGCGCAACCAGATCAAGATAGTCCGCAAGATTTGGTTCTAAGATATTTTTTTGTTTAAACCAGTTTAAGTCTCTCAGGTGTCGCCGTAATGATGCCATCAAATAAAAAATCACACCTACGCCGGCCAGATTTTTACTGGAAAAATCATCGCCAGGCTGGTTGGGATTTACGATAGCATCCGCTGCTGGTAACTGATCGCCGGGTAAATGATGATCAGTCACAAGAACATCAATACCGGCATGTTTGGCTTTATTGACACCTTCGATACTCGCTATGCCGTTATCAACAGTAATAATCAGATCGGGATTTTTTTGTTTTGCCACTTGCACGATTTCAGGTGTCAATCCATAGCCATACTCAAAGCGGTTAGGCACAAGATAATCAACATGCCCTGCTCCCATTGCGCGCAAAGCACGCACAGCTAAAGCACAGCTGGTTGCACCATCCGCATCATAATC
>JASFLL010000043.1:0-8079 GCA_050118115.1 Thioalkalispiraceae bacterium | reverse complement strand
TCAAAAAATATGGTGGAGGGGGGTGGATTCGAACCACCGAAGGCGGAGCCGTCAGATTTACAGTCTGATCCCTTTAGCCACTCGGGAACCCCTCCGCGAGCAAGCTGCGTATTGTCGTCATCTGACTTTACCCTGTCAACTGCAAGGGGGTTAAAAAGCCTTGATTTTTGGGACGTTCCGGGTGGTTCAAGCGGTTATTTTGGTATTCCCCGAGAATGAGTTGGGGATGGGCTGAATTGGTACCGGCAGCAACAGGACCGCTATGCGGTTCAGGCTGGATTCCCTGGCAGGTCGCCAACCGCGAAACACTACATTTATCAGTAGGTTCGCTAATGCGAAATGCAAAAAGGCCCGGGATGACCCGAGCCTTTTAAAAATGGTGCCGACACACGGACTCGAACCGCGAACCTACTGATTACAAATCAGTTGCACTGCCAATTGTGCTATGTCGGCAATAATTCCATTCTACTATACGTCCCACACCAACTCGACCATCAGTAGGAACCTACTGCACTGCTTCGAAGCTCTTCGAGCTTCATGCAGCATTTCCTACGCTTCGCTCCGCTCATTACAAATCAGTTGCACTTAGAACCGCTTCGTGCTTCATTAAGTACTTCCTGAACTCGCCTTGCTCGTTCTGGTCGCACGCCAGTTGTGCACTGCCTGGAAGCTGTTTGAGCTTCATGCAGCACTTCCTACGCTACGGTCCTATGTCGGCGTGGCTGCGAATTGTAGTACATCGTACCTGATCTCGCTATATCTGAGACACAATCTTGTTAAGAAAAAGCTGTTCAACAGCCCCTGTCTGTCTGCCCGATATTCGGAAAGCGCTCCCTGAAGGTATCCAGTACTTCGGGTAATAACTGCTGATCTTTGGGCCAGTCCAGCCAGTATTCCCGCAGGGGAAGATCAACTTGCTGAACCCTGACTTTAAATCCCAGTTTTTTAATTTCTTCATAGCGACGTTGGGCCAGCTCAGAGCGCGAAAACACGCCAAGCGATACCGCATTGGCCTGTTCACCAGTCACAACCAGGAAATAATCTTTTATATTTTTTTGCTTTAATTCAGCAACATGAGCTTTGGCCAGCTTGCGGTTTTTTTCCGGCGGGATGAGCACCCAAAAACCTTTGCGTTTATTATCCTTACTGGTACGACGCTCAGCTTTGATTCCCAGTGCAAGTAACTCGGCCCGGATAGAATTAGCTGATTTCTTGGATTTAAACGGTCCCAGGGTATTACAGCGTTTTGTTAATTCTTCGCCTGGAGGTTCATGACTCGCCTGTTCCTGTTGAGCAAGGTACTCCTTGAGGAGAACCAGACGCAGATTGTCATCATCAACAGGAGCCTGCTGGTTGCTTAAGTCAATACTCCGATAATGCCAGAGCCCAAACCCAAGATTAACAAGTAACAGTATATATATAGTCCACTTCATTTTTGTCTGACATTACAAGGCGATAGCAATAAGTGCCAACCCTTTCAACACTAGTGCGGGGTCAAGAGTACATTTGCATTGTAGCGCATCTTTGATTTGGACTGCATCACCGCCGGTTAGATGGCAGACAGGCGCCCCTGATTGATTCATTACAGCCAGCTGATTGTAAGCGCGATCAATCAAACTCCCAATTGCGTGTCTAGCCCCGGATACAATTCCTGTTTCCGTGGACCTCCCGAAAAACATGTCCTTGCCAGAGATGGTCAGGTCGGACGTGAACTCTATCTGGGTCCCGATCTCCAGCAGATTCAGGCTAAGATTCAGGCCAGGAAAAATCAAACCTCCGCGATGCTGTCCTTGATCATCTATGGCATCAATAGTAAGCGCCGTGCCGGCATCAACAACAAGCACTGCTGCCCGGGTTGCATGATAGGCCGCCACCATGGCCGCCCAGCGATCACTACCAAGGCGGGAGGGTTCGGCATAGGCATTGATGATCCCGGAACCTTTCGCAGGGCTGACTAAAAATTCCGGGGTGTGCTGCCATTTTAACTGAGCAAAATTAATAAATGCCTGTTTATCCTGTTGCGAGCTGACGCAGCTGACAAAAATACGCTCTGGTCTGGCAGTCATCGTCCAGCTTCCTTCAGACAGGGAAGACAACGGCATTGACTGAACCGGGGATAACTCACCAGTTGTAGACATCATTGCCCACTTTAGCTTGCTGTTACCCATGTCGACTAAAAGCGTACTCATTTTGCCTGCCTTAAACTGATTTCTCCTGAATAAAATCGTCGCAACTGCCCCAGATCTTTCTTGCCGGTCATCTCAAGTAGTAGTGCCCCTTGTTGATCTATTCCTTTCTCAATACCGTGAATTTCCTTATCACCCAGGCGCAACCTGACTTCAGTATTCAGGTAACTATCCCACATCATCCAGCGCTCACGAAAGGGCTCAAGGCCGTGCGATTCAAACTCTTTTAGTGCAGATAAAATCTGTATTAATAACGCTGCCGCTAATTCGTTTCGTGAAAGACCCAAATCACATACCTGGTTAAGAGCAATCCAGGGCTGATCAATTTGTTCCGCCTGTGATGCAGGCATATTGAGGTTTAAGCCTACTCCGATCACGACCTCATACGGGCCATGGCTCTCGCCCCGCATCTCAAGCAGTATCCCACAGAGTTTGCGACCGTTTACCAGTATATCGTTAGGCCATTTTAATGCAGCATTCACATGATTTTTTTTCAAAAAGTCGACTATTGCCACACCCACAGCCAAGGATAACCCGGTAATATTACTGGGCGCAGTGTCAAATTGATAGCGGATGGAAAAATACAGGTTACCCGCAAAGGGGGAGACCCATTGGCGGCCATGCCGTCCGCGTCCAGCCGTTTGTTGTTCTGCAAACACCACATCACAACAGCCACTTTCATGTCCCGGCTGTCGCATTAGATACTGGTTGGTTGAGTTAATACTGAGAAATGTTTCAATCCTGGTGTCTGGAAATATTGCCAAAACCATTTTTGAGATAATTTCATTATTTAGCAATTCAAAAGACTGCGACAATCGATAACCTTTACCAGTTACCGCATGAATGTCGAGTCCCAGATCAGTCTGGAGTATCTTAATATGTTTCCAGATAGCAGCCCTGGTGACCCCCAGTTGGTCTGCCAGTTGCTCGCCTGAATGGAATCGTCCATCCAGCAGGCATTCTAAAAGCGTATACTGTAAAGACATGAGATGAATTTTACGGTGACTTTATAACTGACCGCTACTTTTCACTTCCAGATAACGGTTGACAATATTGATCGGCAAGTCCTGCGGCATAACATCAGTATACAACACTCCCGCGCCATCGATCTGTTGATGGGCATCGCGGCGATAACCCAGATAGTGCTGGGCAGAAGCGTGATTAAGTGCAGACTCAAAATCATAAACTGGCTGGTTCAATAATTTATTAATAGCACTTTCCTGCATGCTTGCCAACAACACAAGATGCCGCTTGCGCATGATATGTAAGGCAGGTAATAACTCAGCGGTGTCTTCATCACGTAAGTTCGTTATCAATATAACAAGGGCGCGCCGCTTCTGCCGTTTCATTAACTCTGTTGCTGCACGGCTATAGTCAGGTGATTTCAGGCTGGGCTGCAAATCATAAATTGAGTTCAGAATGCTGTTAACATTACCGATCGATTTTCGGGGTGGAATCCAGCGTTCATCGCCACTAAATGTCATCAATCCCACCGCATCCCCCTGGCGGAGGGCCACATGGGACAACAACAAGATTGCATTTAAGGTATGATCAAAATGGCTAAGCTGATCATCATGCGCAAGCATTCTTCGTCCACAATCCACAAGAAAAATGACCTGTTGATCACGTTCTTCCTGGTAGTCACGTGAAATTAATTTATGAGTACGTGCCGTTGCTTTCCAGTCAATCTGACGTAGAGAGTCACCATCCCGATATTCACGCAGCTGGTGAAAATCAAGCCCTTCACCCCTGCGTCTTTTTTTCAGAATCCCCATTTGATTCAGGCGTTGATCAGTTGCTAACAGGGTGTATTTCATTACGCTCGAGAAATTCGGATAGTTTTTAACCTCGGACAGCAAGGGCTGAGTGATATTTTTTTTCCAAAGCCCCAGAACAGAAAACATTCTAACCTGAACTTTCTCAAACCTGGCCGGTCCCCGGGCAACAGGTTTAACACGATAGTTAACTTTAACCCAGTTTCTCGCAGGTATAGAGATAGTGACCGGCAATCCTTCGAATTCCATTTCCTGTGGTACATGATCGAAGATTTCCAACTTCATAGGATAACGGTAACGATTATGTAAAGTCAGATCGACGTTAGCCCACGCACCCAGTGACAGGGAATTCATAACGTCTCTTTCAACCTGTATATGACGTTTGCCGAGAATACTCAATACATCAGCAATTAACACACCTGCAAATATATAGGTAATAGCTTTCCATTCCTGGTTATAGCCCGGGAAAAATCCCAGACCAATCGCCAGAATTAAAAGTATAAACAGTAACCAGATGTTACGACGAGTTGGGATCATATACGAGGTGCATCCACACTATCGAGCAGGTTTTGTAAAATAGTATCAGGTGTTTGTCCCTCGATTTCCATTTCCGGTGACAACACAATACGGTGACGTAAACCTGCTATAGCGATACTTTTAATATCATCGGGGGTCACAAAGTCATTACCATGCAACAGGGCAGCAGCGCGACCGGCACGAAGCAATGCAATACCACCACGTGGACCCGCACCGACACTGATGCCGGGCCAGTTTCTTGTCTGCCTGACGATATTCACTGCGTACTCGCTAACCCGCGAGTCCACTGTTAATTCCGCAGTCACCTTTTGTAAGTTAATAATGTGTTCGGCATTAACTACGGCCTGGATGTCGTCGACATTAATAGCATCACCGATTGAATTAGATGTCACGTTATGAACCAGTTTGTATTCCTCATCCTGTCCAGGATAATCAATCATTATTTTCAGCAAAAATCGATCCAGTTGTGCTTCAGGTAACGGGTACGTCCCTTCCTGCTCAATTGGGTTTTGCGTAGCCAAGGTCATAAACGGTGGGTCGAGCTTTAATGGCTTGCCTTCAATCGTCACCTGTTGCTCCTGCATTACTTCCAGTAAGGCCGCCTGGGTTTTGGCTGGGGCACGATTAATTTCATCGGCTAACAATAAATTAGTAAACACTGGACCTTTTCTGATCTTAAACGATTCACTTTTCTGATCATACATTGCGTGGCCAGTTACATCACTGGGCATCAAATCCGGGGTAAACTGAATTCGGGAGAAAACACCGTTAAAAGTTTTAGCCATAGCTCTGACTAACAGGGTTTTGCCAAGGCCAGGCACTCCCTCAATCAAAACATGGCCGGATGCCAGTAAAGCGATGATAACCTGGTCGATAACGTTGCTTTGACCAACAACAGCCTTGGAGATTTCCTCCCTTATCTTGTTAACGGTTTGACTTGCAGCCCGGATATGCTCTGTGGTTACCCCTGATGCGATACTCATAGTTTCTTCCTTATTGTGCTAAACACTTCAATTGTTGTGGCAAAATCCAGTTCTTTATCAACAGATTTTGCCGTAATAGCTTTATAAACTCTCTGTTCTTCCAAACCAGCAAGCTTTGCCAGTTTCGTAGCCAGTTCTTTTTCTGATAATCGTACCCAGAGAGGGCGCGTTTGTACGATCTGCTCGTGCAATGCCTTTTGTACGCTATTCAATAATTCCATTCTGTTTTTGTTACGCCACTGAAAGTGACCGGTGGAAACAATATGCTCACTCATGCTACGCCTGACGGGCTGGGGGTCAGGAGTCACAGGACCAAAACGGCGTGACGCATACCAGATCCAGAACAGGACAAAGACAATAAACACAAGCACAGCAGGTTTGTATTTATCAAAAATAATAGCTAGTAATGAAGGACTATCATCATTCTGAATAATCCAGAGTTTGCGATGAGAATTATCAATGTGTACCAATGTATACAGGAAAGCGGCATGATCATATTTATCGATTCTATAATTCGTCATAAAATCTATCTCGCTGAGCAATGTCACCCAACCCTGTCCGATATGAAACTCGATGAGCTGTGCACCATTTCTTCCCTGGACTTCCCATGAGGCCTTATAACGACCTTCATTAACCATCCATTTACTCTGCCAGAACTGAACCTGCTTGTCCTCGATCTGATCATTAACGTGGACAGTCAAAACAGAACGCCGCCACTGCTTTGTTTTTTTACTGTCCTGTTTCCCTGGCTTGTCATCAGCCGTATCCGGATTGCTGTCCTCAGCTTCCTTTTCATGTTCAACCTTTTTTGATTTATCTTGCTCATCAAATTTTTCCATAAACAGATCAAGAATTGGCAGCACATCAAATTTGTGATCCGTTCTAACCCCAAGGGTATCAAATAGCTCATCTGTTGCCTCGTAATCATCCTTACGATTATAGCGAGCCAGTGCAATCAGATGGCCGCCCTCGTTTACCCAGTCCATCAGCTCGCTCACCCTGTCAGCACCGATATCAAACCGTTTGGTTGGGATGAACAGAATGTCCTTACTACTTGGCATTTGCTTTAATTTAAGAATACTGGAAAGGCTCTTCACTTCCATGTTGTATTTTTTAAGGAACAGTTCAGCCGCATAATAAGGATCTTTTGCCGCTTTGCCACTGAAGCCTACTCGTACTTCTTTTTCATAACGTTCATAGTTAGTAAAGAACCACGTGCTTATACCCGCAACCAGCAAGGTAACGATACCGACAATAATCAAAACAGTGCGATTCATGGCTTGTCACCAAAAAACTGTTGCCAGCGCTGGCTAAGATCATGCATCACAGACTCGTCAGGCAAACGATGTGCATACGCTGCATATTGCCAGGTAGTAGTGAGTTCCTTGAAATAATCAATGCCACTGGTACCCAGCTTATCATGCTTCATAACCGCGTGAATGCAATCACCCTCGGTAGCACTACCCTTGAGGTTTATCCCGTCGCGATGAACCAGTGTTGTCAGGGCGCCTCGATATAATAGACTCAGGGCGACAAGCGGATTTTTGTTTTTCCAGAGTTCCATGGCTGCCTGACTGACATCATCCGGCAAGGATTCAGGTGTAATCTCAAGTCCAAACAAAGATTTGGGTAATTTTTTATTGATTTTATGGTTACTGGTTGATGCAATCGGTGACCAACGCAGGTAAAAAACAACTGCCAGAACGATTAACACAACAACCAGGATCCATAATATCGCTTCTCCGATAGTCGCAATACCCAGGCTAAGGCCAGGTAACTGAAATGGCGTGGACTCTTCTTCAGTTTCTTCTTTCTCCTCTTCCTCTTTTTTATTCTTATTTCGCCAGCTTTTGACAACTTTTGTGTCTTTAAACGCTGGCTGCGCCATAATTTCATCAATCGTTTTTTTTGCCTCAGCATTACTTAGAATATTCTCAGTCTCAGTTTGCTCTGCATGTGCCTGATCAATGGGTGAAAACACAACCCCAATACCCAGGATAATGACCAGCATAGCTACTGAACTGTAGCGTCCAAGTTGTGAAAGACGCTGTGCCATTTGTCGGAAAGCGATCTCGATATCCCAGCCCTCCAGCTGGGTGCGTCTATTTATATACAGTGCAAATCCGCCGGCAACATAAAAGGGCCCAACGACTAAATAACTAATGTATATAAAACCATTAATAGCCAAGCCTCCCCACCAGGTCTGAGTACCATTGTCCGGTAAAAATACGTTAGTAATTGCATCAGAGTAATACTCAGGTGAGAACATATATACAAGCCCCAGCAAACTGGAAAAGATGATGACTTCCAGAATCATACACATAAATGTCAAACCCAAAGCTGTACTACCCGCAACTTTTTTGAGTACCCGCGAACGCTCAGCACGAGCATTACCTGTCAGTTTTTCCAGTTGCCATATCGGTAAATTAAATGATCGCGTCGGGTCAAAACGATAAAACGTTAGCGACTTTATAAGATGGGGGAATAGCAAACGCGGAATGGCTTTGATGACATCACGAAGCGAGTCGACCTCTCCAAATAATGCGCGACTGATTATATGTAATGGAACACGTTCGTAAATTGGCTTGAGCCACCAAA
>JASFLL010000042.1:0-8218 GCA_050118115.1 Thioalkalispiraceae bacterium | reverse complement strand
ACTTTCATGAGATGTCCAACCTGAGTAAGTCGTTACGTGAAAAACTGGACGAGGTTGCAGAAATCAGGCCACCCGAGGTGGTGAGTGAGCATCGTTCTCATGATGGCACGATTAAATGGGTACTCAGGCTGGATGAAAAAAACTGTATTGAAACCGTCTTTATTCCCGAAGCCGATCGTGGAACGCTGTGTATTTCATCCCAGGTTGGCTGTGCCCTGGATTGCCGTTTTTGTTCTACCGCGCAACAGGGGTTTAATCGCAATTTAACAGTGTCTGAAATTATCGGGCAGTTATGGGTCGCCAACCGGGCGATGGGTTGTCAGCCAAGAGAGCAGCGCGTTATATCGAATATTGTATTAATGGGTATGGGTGAGCCGTTGCTCAATTTTGATAATGTTATCAAGGCCATTTCACTGATGCTCGAAGACGATGCGTATGGGTTATCAAAACGTCGGGTCACACTCAGTACCTCAGGAGTGGTTCCGGCGATGAAGCGATTAAAGGAGGTCAGTGACGTGAGCCTTGCCGTTTCCCTGCATGCCCCCACTGACGAACTGCGCAATGAAATTGTTCCCTTGAACCAGAAGTACCCTATAAAAGAACTCATGGAAGCTTGCCAGCAGTATGTAGCGGATGAACCACGCCGAAAGATTACCTTTGAGTATGTCATGCTGGAAGGTGTGAATGATTCCAGGGAAGATGCGGTCAGACTTGCAAAATTACTAAAACAGGTTCCCGCAAAAGTTAATTTGATTCCATTCAATCCTTTCCCAAACACAAAATATCGATCATCTTCACAGCAAAAGATCGATGCCTTTCGTGATGTGCTTATTGCCAATGGATTGACTACGATCACGCGTAAGACCCGGGGTGAAGATATTGACGCAGCATGTGGACAGTTGGCTGGTCAGGTTATGGATCGTACCAAAAGAAAACTTAAACAAATTTCAGCAGGAGTTTCTCAATGAGGAAATTTGCAGGTATCTGCGTATTGATACTCTTTTTGGCGGCATGTACAACTACACGTGCACCTACTGATGCAAAGCGTGCCGCTGAGCTTAATGCGGAATTAGGACTTGGTTATCTTAAACAGGGCCAGTATAAACGGGCTCTGCATAAGCTGGATAAGGCTCTGAAGTTTGATTCAGATAATGCCAATGCTCATCACTATAAAGCTGAACTATATCGTCGACTTAATGATCCAGCAAAGGCCGAAGCGGAATACAAAATTGCGATAGATTTGGCCTCCGATAATCTTACGATTAAAAATAATTACGGTGTTTTTCTATGTGACACAGGCAGATATGATGAAGCCATCGCCTTGTTCAAAAAACCACTGACTGACCCCATCTATGCGAATAAAGCCAGCTCTTATGAGAATATTGGTTTATGTGAACTAAGACAGGGAAAAGTGGCAAAAGCCGAAAAGGCCTTTACCCAGGCCCTGAAATATAATCCAAAAATGGCCAAGAGCCTGTTGAAACTGGCCCAAATAAGGTTTGATGGTGGTAATAGCGTTGCGGCGTATTCACTTTATACCCGATATTTAACTGTAGCCCAGCAGACACCGGAGAGTTTATGGCTAGGTATCTTGCTGGAGAGTGCGCGCGGTTCGAAAAACACAGTTGCAAGTTACAAAGTAAAATTAAAGGGTAAATATCCTGATTCCGAAGAGACAAAATTGCTTTTGAAACTGGAAAAACAAGGTAAGTTGTAACCATGTCGGAACACACCGAGGAAACAGTCAGCGAAGAACAGGAAGCAGCAACCGTTGCTTTACCTGGGCATCGTCTCAAACATACACGCGAGGATTTGCGTCTGACTAAAGACGAAGTCGCACATCATCTACATCTGGATGTTCGCATTGTAGAAGCGCTGGAATCAGATAATTACGATGAATTACCATCTCCTGCATATATTTGTGGCTACCTGCGATCATATGCGCGAATTCTCAAGCTTCCAGAAGATGAGATTGTGAATGCCTATAGTAAAGGACATGAGATTAATGCTGCATTAATTCCTGAAAGTGTAAGTATTGAACCGGAAAAGCATATCAATCCAGCTCTCTTCAAACCAGTTATCATAATAATACTGGTTGTGATTGTTGCCGCAGGTCTAATGTGGCTCGCAGAAAATCTGCATATTTTTGATGTCAAGCCTGTTAGCGAATCGACGACGATCGAAGTCCCGGTTCCAGAGGATACAGGCAGTGTTATCGAACGACCTGCTCAGGTTCAGGAGCAGATACAACAATATAATGCTGAACAGTCTGCAATTGAACAAATTCAGCAAAGCGGTGCCAAGCTCGAGACCGCGCCCAGCGAATCAGATAACCTTGACAACGCTGATGATACGGCGGAATCCTCACCATTACTAATTGATGAAAATAGCACAGTTGTGAATGCTAACGAGGTTCGTACTCAGGCGAATGTTGGTGATCTTAAGTTGATTTATAATGCCGACTCATGGACTGAGGTTACAGATGCTGCAGGCGAACGTCATGTATACCGCCTGGTAAATAAAGGATCTGAGATTTATGTAGATGGTGTACCACCATTTACTATCCTTCTTGGGAACGCAGATGGTGTAGAGGTTTATTATAAAAGCAAGCTTTTTAATCATAAACGGTATCAACGAAATGAAATAGCATATTTTCGTCTTGGTACAGCAGAATAATAATTAGATCGTGAGTAAGACTATTCAGGCAATTCGGGGTATGAACGATATTCTGCCGGCAGATATTAAAAGCTGGCAGTTGGTTGAACGTGCATTTCATCATTTAATGGAAACTTACGGTTACCAGGAAATTCGGATGCCGTTGCTTGAAATGACAAATCTTTTCAAACGATCTATTGGTGAAGTTACTGATATCGTCGAAAAAGAAATGTATACCTTCGAAGATCGTAATGGTGATAGCCTGACACTACGACCAGAAGGAACAGCCAGTTGTGTTAGAGCTGCATTGCAAAATGGTCTATTACATAACCAGATACAGAAGCTCTGGTACACCGGACCAATGTTCAGGCATGAAAGGCCGCAAAAAGGTCGTTATCGACAGTTTTATCAATTTGGTGTTGAAGTATTCGGTCTGGCGGGCCCGGACATTGATGCTGAATTGATCTTGATGACATCCAGGTTCTGGAGACAATTAGAAATTCAGGACAAGGTAGAGCTTGAGTTGAATTCGCTCGGTTCAAATGAAGCGCGTGCTGCTTATCGCGAAACACTGGTTACGTACTTTAAACAGTATGAAGACAGGCTGGATGAAGATTCCAGGCGGCGCTTGACCACCAATCCGCTTCGCATCCTGGACAGTAAAAATCCTGAAATGCGGGAATTGATTGAAGCGGCTCCCAAGCTTGCGGAACATCTCGATGAGGCTTCGGAACAACACTTCAGGGAACTATGTTCAATCCTGGATGAAAATGGCATTAAATATCGAATCAACCCCTGCCTGGTAAGAGGTCTGGATTACTATAACCGCACTGTATTTGAGTGGGTGACAACACATCTTGGTGCACAGGGCACGGTATGTGCGGGTGGACGTTTTGATGGCCTGGTCAAACAACTTGGCGGGCGTGATACGCTCGCGGTAGGTTTTGCCATTGGTCTGGAAAGACTGATCGCACTTTTAGATGAGGATTTTATTACTAGTTCTGTCAGATACCTCGATGCTTATCTTATAATGCTCAACCATGATGCTGAGCACCTTGGAAGGCGATTAGCTGAAAAGTTACGAGATGAGTTACCCGAGTTAAGACTCGAGGTCCACGCAGGGGGGGGTAGCCTGAAAAGCCAGATGAAGCGCGCGGACAAGAGTCAGGCTCAATTGGCACTTATTCTGGGTGAAGATGAAATGGCCTCATCACAAATTACAATCAAGTTCTTGAGGACTAATCAGGAACAACAAACGATTTCTCAGGCGGATTTATCCTCATGGTTAGAAGAACATATATTAACGAAATCGAGATAGGCGAAGAAAAGCATGACTGAACATTTATCAGAAGAAGAACAGATCGAAGCCCTCAAGAAATGGTGGAAGGAAAACGGTACCGCGATTCTTGTTGGTATTGTTATTGGCGTCGGTGGCATCATCGGGTATTGGAAATGGAATGAATATAAAGAAACACGTGCCCTGGAAGCTTCCGCAGCATACGATAAGTTTGTATCTGAAGTTGAGCATAAAAGTGCAGAGACTACAAAATTATACGGTGAGCTAAAAGATAAATACGATGGTACATCATATGCTGCGCTTGCAGCTCTCAAAATGGCTGCGATCGATATTACTAAAGGCGAAACACAAAAGGCGATTGAACAATTAAAGTGGGCGGTTGAAAACCCCGGCCATGACGTTATTGCTCATATCGCACGGGTTCGCTTGACAAAATTACTGGTTGCCGAAAATAAACTTGATGAGGCAGAGAAACTTTTAAAAGATGTCAAAGAACCGGCATTTGATGCACAGTATGCTGCTATTCGTGGTGACATACAGAACAAGCGTGGCAATATTGAGCAGGCACGTGCAGATTATGAAATAGCGCTTGCATCTGATACTTTTACTGGCAAGCAGCGAGAATATATTCAGATGAAACTTGATAATCTCGGAGTTGCGGAACTGTCTGCAAAGGCTAAGGAAGTAAAAGAATAATGTTACGTTTATTTTTCGTAGTATCAGTCGTCTTATTCGCATTGAACGGCTGTTCCTCATCTATCTCCCCGGTTAAACCGCCCAAATCGTTATCGAGGGTAGAAAATCAATTTTCCATCAGAAAAGTCTGGGACTATAAGATCGACGAGGGAGCAAGTGATAACTATCTCAGGCTGACACCTGTTCTCAATGGTGACGTATTATATAGTGTCGATTATAAGGGTACAGTGACTGCTTTTAGAACGACTGATCAGAGTATACTCTGGGAAAAGAATATTGGTTTTGCGATAGGCAGTCCGCTTACATTATCAGGGAACTTCTTATACCTTGGTACAAGTGACGGTCAGGTTCTTGCTCTTGACAAGGACAGTGGCGAAATTAAATGGCAAGTTAATGTTTCCAGTGAAGTCCTGGCTGCTCCTGCAGTTGATCAGGGTTTCATTATCGTTCGCTGTGTCAATGGTGAGATCTTCGCATTAAAATCAGAAGATGGCAAAAAGATCTGGTCAGATCGACAGATTACACCATCGCTTACCCTGCGTGGTACAAGTGCACCGGTTATCTACAATGACCTTGTTTTCAGCGCATTTGATAACGGTAAATTGATTGCTTACAACCTTCAAACAGGACGAATTCTCTGGGAAACAAATATTGCGGTTGCACGTGGCAGAACAACGCTGGAACGGTTAGTTGATATTGATGCGGGAATCGTTATCTCGGATGACATTGTTTATACTGTTGCGTTTCAGGGTAGACTGGCCGCAGTTTCTGTGGGTTCTGGTCAGATCCTATGGAGTCGTGAACTCGACTCTTATATTGGTATGTCTATTGATCCCTACCGTATTTATCTGGTCGATTCAAACTCGGAATTATGGGCGCTGGACAAATCGAGTGGCGCCACTCTTTGGAAGCAGGATGCGCTTTTACGCAGAAGTGTAACCAGACCGATTCTGCAGGCAAATTATGTCATTCTGGGTGATTTTGATGGTTTCCTGCACTGGTTTAAACGCGATACAGGTAAGCTGGTAGCAAGAGTGAGAATGGCTGCAGCCGATTACACAGATCCAAATCTGGACGAACGAGAAGACCTGTTGTATCCGAAGATGCGCGATATTCTAGCTACTCCCGTTCCAAGGAAAAACGAACTGATCGTTGTTGATCGCCATGGTAATAGCGAAGCCTTTGAAATATCCTATCCCTGATTGATCAATTTAATGATTTAATCAGAAGTAACTACTATTGATCCAATTCTGAAGAGAAAAGGCCTGTAGATAAATGTCTGCATTGAAACCCGTTTTGGCGCTAGTCGGGCGTCCAAATGTGGGTAAATCAACACTGTTTAACCGCTTAACCCGTACGCGAGATGCGCTGGTTGCTGACCAGCCAGGCCTGACTCGTGACCGTAAGTATGGCGAAGGCAGACTCGGTGGTAGTAAGTATCTGGTTATTGATACTGGTGGACTAAGTGATGATCAGGAAGAATTAGATAATGTTATGGCAATCCAGTCATGGCAGGCAGTGGAAGAAGCCGATCAAATCCTGTTTTTAGTGGATGCCCGTGATGGCTTATTGCCAGGAGACCAACAAATAGCCAACCGGATCAGGCAAACTGGTAAACCCGTATTCCTCGTTGTAAACAAAATTGATGGACTGAATGAAGACGTCGTCCTGAATGATTTTTATCAACTGGGATTTGAAAATATCTTTCCAATTGCGGCAGAGCACGGTCGTGGTGTTACTGCCATGATTACTGAAATTACCAGGGAATTAGCCGTAGCAGAGTCGGATGATGAAACCGATGATGCGATTGGAATCAAGGTTGCAGTGATTGGCCGTCCTAATGTTGGTAAATCAACGCTGGTGAATCGCATTCTCGGCGAAGAGCGTGTAGTAACCTTTGATATGCCAGGCACAACGCGTGATAGTATTTACTTGCCTTTTGAACGCGATGATCAGCATTACACTCTAATCGATACTGCAGGTGTACGGCGTCGGGGTCGTATAAATGAGGCGGTTGAAAAGTTCAGCGTAATTAAGTCGCTGCAGGCGATTGAAGACGCACACGTTGTTCTCATGCTGCTTGATGCTTCTGAAGGTGTTACTGACCAGGATGCCAGCCTGATTGGTTTTGTTAATGAAACTGGCCGGGCGTTGGTGATTGCTATCAATAAATGGGATGGCCTGACGTCGGATCAGCGGGATAAAGTGCGGCGTGAACTGGATCTGAAACTGCCATTTATTAATTATGCCAAACAACATTTTATCTCGGCATTGCATGGTAGTGGGGTAGGAGATCTGTTTGCTTCTATCCAGCAGGCATACCGATCTGCCATGTCAGATTTGACTACCCCAAAACTTAATCAATTGTTGAGCGAACTGGTTAACGCCAATCCTCCACCATTAGTGCATGGGCGCAGGATCAAACTACGCTATGCACATCAGGGTGGGAAAAATCCACCTGTTATTGTTATACATGGTAACCAGACAAAATCACTACCCGATAGCTATAAGCGTTATCTGGTTAACAGCTTCAGAAAACATCTGAAATTGATGGGAACCCCGGTACGCGTTGAATTCAAGACCAGTGACAACCCCTTCAAAGGCAAAAAAAACAAACTTACTGCTCGACAGGTTGCCAAACGTCGCCGCATGATGAAGCACGTAAAAGGCAAGTAAGCTTAATTCTCAGACAGATTTTTAAGTTTTGGGTATTTCTGATAGTCGATCCTGTAGTCAGGAAACAGTTCAATGAATATTTGATATTCTTCCTGAGCATCATCAAGTTTACCATCAGCAATTAGCTGATTGATCTTATCCAGCATTAGTTCGGGCGTGGCTTTGCTTGCAGCATTGTGCTGCCGGCTATCACCCTGTCCACTTTTTTCTACAACAAGGTCCGTATCCGTAGATTTTTCGAGGGGTATGATGCGGATGGCAAAAATCACCAGAATTAAACTGGCCGCCAGTGTAACTGGGACATACCAACGATAACCTCGTTGTGATGAAGCGGAAGTATGAGCAGATACCGACTGTTTAGCTGCCGCAAGGATGGCGTCATCAACATGCCTGGACGGTTTACCCGCTTCACTGTCAGCATAAAGCTTTGACAGGGGGGAATGACCCTGTAAATACTTCTCAAATTCCGAGTCGTCTGTCTTCTGATCAGCCATGGTGTTCCAACTCTAGTGCCTGTTTCAGTTTATTCATAGCATAACGTATTCGACTTTTTGCTGTCTCAGGTTTTACGTTGGTCATCTCTGCAATTTCCTCGACCGATAGACCTGATTCTTCCTTGAGTAGAAAGGCTTCCCGTTGCGCTTCGGGTAATTCCGAGATTGCTCTCATCAATAATTCTACCTGTCTTTCAGAACTGACCTCGCGCTGTGGTGTAATATGATTGGCCGTGTTTTCAGTATTGAGCAGTCCTTCATGTTCATCATATGAACTGGGTACGCCGTGTTTTTGTTTTCGGTAATAATCGATAAGGCGATTGTGGGCAAGGCGGTAGATATAGGTTTTAAAGCTTGCAGTGACCTGGTATCGTTCTTTGGCGCGTATCAGGTTCATCCA